>NZ_JAAHHM010000167.1:0-11832 GCF_010692445.1 Moorena sp. SIO3E8
TTGCTCGCTTTAGCTCTCTAGGGTCTCGATTGCTAGCTATAAATTCTTCCAGAGTCATGAGAACATGGTGGTAAATTTATATTCCATGATATCTCATTTTTCTTCAAAATCATTTAGGATTGGTATAGGAAAAGGTATTGGCCCGGTTTTAGGAAAAGGTATTGGCCCGGGTTTAGGAAAAGGTATGGGCCGTGGATGTTCAAAAACAGGAGGTGTTGGTTGGGGTATTGGGCGTGGACATTTGGGAAAAGGTTCTGGGTGTTCAGGCATAGGAACTGCCGTAGGTGCTGGACACAGAATGTATGGTGTTTGGGGAGTCGGACCACATCCACCCTGAACCATAGTATCTTGCTGATCTAGATCATTGAGAAAGGTTTCCTCATCGGATAACAACTCAAAACCGATGGGTAACTCAGAAATTTCCATTATTAGTTTTCCTCCATAGGAGTGTGACGGATGACTTTCTTCAAGATTTCTGTAAGTCTACAAATTCTGTTTTAGATAAAAATCTCAGTTTCATGTCGCCATTTTGGCGAGTTTTTAGTGGAAAACTAGAGTATCAATAGATAAAGAGAAATGGGATAACTGCTGAAAATATAACAGTATGATTATTGATTGTTAACTGTTGATTGTTGATTGTTGTACGGTTAGGCACAAGACTTGCCCCTACTATCGGTTAATGTCTCAAGGGTAAACAACAAACATTTTCTCTTTAAGTCGTGCATCTACTGATCATCTACTAATATTGTGCAACCACTATCATCTGAAACGATTTCCTCATATCTATTGGATATAGGGCTGTGTACTCCGTCAGACCTAGAATCTATCCAGGTGAAATCGGCTGCCCCTGCTAAAAATTTCAATTTACTGGTTAGCTTTTCAGATCATCGTCAGCTACTGGTTAAGCAGGAAAGACCCCATAATGGGGGTATTATAAATTATGAATTTTTCAATGAGTGGCAATTTCATCGCTGGCTGCAGCAGTTCCCCGACCAACACTGTCTAGCTTCATCAGTTTCCCAGATCCTTCATTTTGATCCCGATCATTGCATCCTGATCTACAACTATCTAAATAACTATCTCGACCTGTTTAATTTCTACTATCAAAACCAAGTTTTCCCTGAAGCGATCGCAACTGATATCGGAACAGTTGTAGGCAACCTCCATCGTGTTACCTTCAATCAACCAGAATGTCGTAATTTTCTAGACCAGGTACCAAAGGGGACATCTCCCTATCGCTTTGGCAATCCAGCTAAAGGAATCGGACGGCTTAGCCCAGAGATGTTTGGCTCAATCCCTAACAATGCCTTAAAGTTCTTTGTCCTCTATCAACGTTACCCTAGTCTGGGAAATGCGATCGCAGATTTGGAAACTGACTGGCATCCGAGTTGCCTAACCCACAATGACTTAAAATTGAACAACATTTTGGTTCATAGAGACTGGGAGCAATTCTCAACATCTTCACCACCGGATCAGAGCATGGTGCGACTGATTGATTGGGAACGTTGTGCCTGGGGAGATCCAGCCTTTGACCTTGGAAGCATAATCGCCAGCTACCTGGGAATCTGGTTAAGTAGCTTAGTAGTAGACCCCACGATTAAATTAGAAGAATCCTTGGGTCTAGCAGTGACTCCTTTACAAGTGCTTCAACCCTCCATCGCTGCTCTAACCCAAGCCTATCTTACCGCTTTTCCCGGGATTGAGTCAGCTCGTCCCAACTGGCTTAAACGAGTAGTTCAGTTTACCGGTTTGGCACTGATTCACCAAATTCAGGCAATGATTTACTATCAGAAATCCTTTGATAATACTGGAATCTGTATGCTCCAGGTTGCCAAAAGTCTACTCTGCCGACCACAACAATCTGTGCCAACAGTTTTTGGGATCTCAGAATCACAACTGATATCAAATCCGGTAATCCCCTAGAAAAGGGTTTTGAGCATACCTGTGAATTGTCAATTGAAAACTGCTATTTAGACCTCATCTAATTTTAAATTAAATTACGATGCTATTTGACAACCCTTTTCCTAATCAACAGCAAGCAGCTCTGGAAGACATTGTTAACAATATTGAAATCCAGTCCAATTTTTGTATCAACCATCCCAACTATCAACCCTTCACCATAGCTGATGAAACAGTAGCCCGCTTTCAGCAACTCCCTCAAGACATACAGCATAAGTATCTCAGCTTACTGCTGAGAAATTTCCTCTACGGCATTTATTACAATGGCTATCTGCGCACTCCCCTGGCACTTCACACCAATTCAGCCGATATAGCACCCCATCAAAACTTAGAGAACAATACCCTGCTGGGAATAGACCTAGATTTTTACCAACGACTCCACGCCAACAATCAAGGCACAGGCTACTTTGATGCCAATTGGCAGGTAATCTCAGAAGAAAGCGATGGTTCAATAGCCGTCACCAAAGGTAGTTTGACTATGCATATTGAACGGGAGATTCATCTCAAATCTGAAGAAAAATATGCTTCCATCGGCAGTATTGTTGCCATCCGGATGCCCAAAAATTTGATGCAAAACGGCTTTTATGTAGCAGTGGGTAATGTTGGTCAAGAGCGACAGGGCAATGGTGATATCGATTCTAAAACAGCACGGATCTACTTTAATCTGACACCAGATGGAGCCCTTGCTGTCATGGATAGCATGACAAAATATTTGAATGCAGCAGCAATTCCTTTCACATTTAAAGTTCTATACAATCCATCGGAATACAAACGCCATGACTGCGGAGTACTCTACTTTGAGCGCTGTGATTCTGAAGTGGTCTTTGGGGTGATGCAAACCATATATCTACCAAACCGCTGCCATTTTCGCCCAGAAGTGCCTTTATTCACCAAGTTTTTGGCACCGGGATTGAGTTTTGCCGAAGAACCAACCAAAAAATTTACCTCTCAAGAAAGTTTTGGCATGAACCGCTGCCAAATTGTAGCGAATGGTTTAATGCAGGCTTGGCAAAACGGTAATAACACTCCAGAGGAGCGCCTCAACGCCATCCGCCAACAATTTTCTCAGTTAGGAATTGAATGGGAACGTCCTTACCTCAATCATGACTAAAGCTGCCCACAGCAAATTATGGGGAAGGGAGGGAACAGAGGGAAGTTTGAAAAGCTTACACAATTGCTCCTACAGATGGTATGGGGGTCAGACTCGTAGTTAATTCGCCCACAGTAGCAAAAACAGGACTTAGGCAAAACTGGGCAACAAACGCGCTTATGTAAGCTAATAAGCATTTAAATTTCCCCTCGATCCACTTGTGCAAAAGCTGGTTTCTCATCTCCCCATCTCCCCATCTCCCCATCTCCCCATCTCCCCATCTCCCTATCAGCGCGCCTCTTCACAATTTAAATACATTAAATACAATTTAAATGTGTGACAGCTTAGTAGAGTCCGAAGCGAGACCCTACAGGTATAGTCCCTAGGTAAGTCCTAAAAATATATAGCGCTATACAAAATTAGTCCACCTAGATGGAGTTGCTTGGTGTAGCCCAAAGCTTTAGCCTTAGGCCATTAGACTGAGTGCTCCTCGCTGCCACCATCCAAGTCATCAGTCTCAAGACGGATGTGGCAATTGACCTCAGGTATATTTAGCGTCTTTAAGAAAAATTCATCAAAAATTTTTAGCTCTGTCAGGATTTTATGAAAAACTCGTGAAAGTTGTATTAGTCATTCATCCGGGATTACACAGAACATTAATTGCTCAACGTCACTGCTGACAAATGAGTAATACTAAATGGTTAATTATATGGTAACAAGATAAAAATATAAATGGTAATTTTTTATCCATTTTTTAGTTTTCCTGTAGGTTAATTAACCCTGTGAAGTCTACCTATTACTCCGTCAATAATTAAGTGAGAGGTAACCTTTTTTTTATAATAGGAAGATTTCAGCCATGCATTAGGGTTTACTAATTAATCGTTTTAGAAAAAAAACAGTACGTTAAAGTAACCCTTGCCCCAAAATTTAACTAGTAATCAAAAGTCGAGACTTGCCTCAATCAAGGGCAGAGAATACGTAGGTTTAGGTACGGTTAAAACCTAGGGTGTTCATAGGATTGCGAAACTTTCTACACAATTCCTACATAGTTTAAATCTACTCTATAAAAAGTGACGAGTTAATCGACATTATAATTCCTAGTTCATCATGATGCAGTCAAGGTTAAAAACTTCTAGCCAGGCAGGGTTAATCAATGAAGCTGCTGTAGTGCAGTTACCGATCCGCTTGAGCAGACTCGAAGCAATAAAATTTAAAGAAACTTGTGATCAGCTTCTCCAACAACCTTATTGTCCTAAGCGTATCATTGCCGACTTTAGTCAGACAGATTTTATCGATAGTAGCGGCATTGGTGCCTTAGTAAGGAATCACAAAATCACTCAGGAAAACGGAGTTTCACTAATACTAAGGGGTATAAATCCTCCAGTTATGGCTGTATTGGTCATGACTGGGCTAGACAAAAAATTAATTCTAGACCCCTCATATAACCCGACAACAATAGCTGTCAATTGGTCAAAGGCTAAGTTACCCACAACTCACCCATCTACACGCTCTTGGGCTAAGCGATGCTTAGATATACTGGGGGGAATAGTAGGTTTAGGAATTACGGCCATATTATTTATTCCCATTGCGATCGCAATTAAACTCGATAGTCCTGGCCCAATCTTCTTTAGTCAAATTCGCTGTGGTTGGATAGGTAAGGGATTTCGGATCTGGAAATTCCGCTCGATGTATACTGATGCGGAAGCCCAGAAAGATAGCGTTCAAAATCAATCTAAGGATGCCAAGATATTCAAAAACGAAAATGACCCTAGAATCACCAGGGTGGGTCGGTTTTTGAGGAAAACTAGTTTGGATGAACTACCCCAGTTCTGGAATGTCATTAAAGGTGAAATGAGTTTGGTGGGTACTAGACCACCGGTACCTAAGGAAGTGGACATCTATGAGGTTCCAGAGTGGCAACGGTTGAATGTTAAACCTGGAATGACTGGAGAGTGGCAGGTGCATGGGCGATCGCAAGTTCGGGATTTTGCAGATATCATTAAACTGGATTTACGCTACCAACGAAACTGGAGCTTAATGTATGACCTTAAGCTCATTATAAAAACCCTTTTTATCTTGTTGTCGAAAAATAATGGAGCCGTTTAGTATGAAAAAAACTCGGTAAAATTCCGGATATAAATTAAATATAATGGTAAATAGATTAGAGTATTCTCTAGGAATAGGTTTTCCAGTAAACAAGCATGAAAGTTGCCCTAGTTCATGATTATCTAACGCAAAAAGGTGGAGCAGAACGGGTATTTGAACTGCTTTGTAAGCGCTTCCCTAGTGCTGATGTATTCACATCCTTGTATGATGCCCAGAACACCATTGACCTAGGTGAGCGCCTAGTGCATACCACCGGACTTCAGAACATTCCAGGGTCAACGAAATACTTCAGACTCTTGGCTCCGTTTTACTATCCAGCTTTTCGAGCCTTGGATTTAGAAAATTACGATTTGATTATCAGTAGTTGTTCAAGCTTCGCAAAGGCGGTCAAGAAAAAATTAGGAGCCAAGCATGTTTGCTTTTGCCACAATGTCACCCGTTTTTTGTGGGATACGCAAACTTACCTCAAGGAGTATGGAGAATATAGAGCGTTTTCTCCTGTAATTGATAAAGTCTTCCAGTTGATCAGAAAAGTAGACCTGGACTATGCCCAGGAGCCGGATCTTTACATTGCTAACTCGACCACTGTCGCTCGGCGTATCCAGAATATCTATGGTAAGCCAGCCATGACGGTCAACTATCCAATTAATAGCCATAAATTTGTGTTTTCCGACCAAAAGGAAGACTTTTACCTAGTATCATCTCGTTTACTGGGTTACAAGCGTATCGATCTGATTATCGAGGCGTTTAATTGGCTAGGGTGGCCCTTATTAATATCTGGTGATGGTCCAGAGCGAGAGCGTCTAGAATCTAAAGCCTTGGACAATATTCGATTCTTGGGATATGTCAGCGATAAACAGCGTTGTCATTTGATGGCAAAAGCTCGTGGGGTGATCGTCGCGGCTTTAGAAGATTATGGTTTAGTGCCAATCGAAGCCAACGCCAGTGGTACCCCAGTAATTGCCTACGGTGCAGGTGGTGTTTTGGATACTCAAATACCAGGGACGACAGGGGTGTTTTTTAAACGGCAAACACCAGAAGCACTCCAAGCTGCACTACTTGAGGCTAGGGAAATTCCCTGGAATTATGCCAAAATCCGAGACCATGCCCTGAGTCATTTCACTGAAGACGTTTTCTTTAATACAGTTGGGCAAATTATTGATAAAACGGTCAGCGGGCAGCCTGTTAATTTGAGCTATTCCTTTCCCCATTCAACCAAGGTTCCCACTTTAGCTAGGTGACAGGATAGTGGCTGGGCTGATTTTAGATTTTAGATTTTGGATTTTGGATTTTTTCGTTGATTTCCTGGGATTTATACGAGTCGATAGTCCAAAATCATCAGATAAAATCTGGTGGACTAATCAATATAGTCCTGCTCGGGTGACTGGTAATGGGTAATAGATAATATCAGATCCGGTTGACTACTTCTTTTTATACCCTTTATCTAAAAGGGATGCAACCTATGATTGTCGGTTCATTGGTAATGGGTAATGAGTAATGGGTAATCAGACTCCAATTCCTAAGTCCCTATTACCAAAAGGTAGGTAAAATTTGTTGCAGGTATCCTGGATAATTTTACTGCTAAGAGATTGGTCATATTTCAACAACCAATTTTCAAGGGTTAATAGTTAATTTTAACTTAACTTTTTTTAAATAAAAAAATAAAAAACCCTAGGGAAGATTAAGAACGTGATTAACAGGATTTTATCTAAACCGATTACTAATCATCCCAGGACTAGTTTAGACTTGATTCACTGGACTTGATATCAATTAAAAATCCAATCCAAACTTGTCAATCATTAATCTAAAATCCCATGAAGGAACTTGATTTAAACGCAGCAGCTGAAACAGATGCAGGGTATGGCCAACTCTTGGCAGTTTTGTGGCGCAGACGCTTGTGGATTATAAGTGTACTGTTGACAAGCTTGCCGATTGCCTTCTATCTCACTATCAAGAAAGAGCCGACTTATATCAGCTCTCTACAGCTGTTGGTGGAGCCTAATTATATAGATAAAACACGAGGAATCGAGAGTCAGTTTACTGAGTCCACTGTTGATATCGATTATGCTACTCAGTTACAGCTGATGGGTAGTTCTGAATTGATTCAACGAGCAGTGGATTTGCTTCGTGATGACTACCCAAATATCACAATCCGTGATATTAGAGGCTCCTTAAGATTAGCTCAAGTACTGCAGGGTAAAACTGAAACTAAGGTATTTCAAGCGGTCTACACCAGCAATGACCGGATTAAAACTCAAAAAGTACTGCAAGCTATTCAAAAGGTTTATCAAGATTACAACCTAGAGCAGCAGGAAATGCGCTTGAATAAAGGTCTTGCTTTTATCAATCAGCAGTTGCCAAAAGCTCGTAAGGATCTTGAGCAAGCTGAACAACAGCTAGAGCAATTTCGCAAGAGCAAAAACCTGATTGATCCCTCACAACAAGCTGTAGCTGTCAGTCAAACTCTGAATGGGATTGAACAGGAGCGCCGAGCCATCCGCGCTCAGTACATGGAAACTCAGACTCGCTACGAGGCTGTTCAGCAAAAACTGGCTCGTTCACCGCAAAATGCCTTGACCTCGTCCCGCTTGAGTCAATCTGGGCGTTATCAAAATTTGCTCAATGAAATCCAAAGAATAGAACTGGCTTTGGTGGAGCAAAGTCGGATTTATACTGAAGCTCATCCTAGTATTCAAAAATTAATTGAACAGCGTCAGAGTGTGTTTGCGCTCTTGCAGGAAGAAACCAGACGGGTTTTAGGGCAAGTTCCGACTCAACTGGTTAGCACTGGAAGTAACCTCCTGACAGAAGGACAGCTCGGTGGTGTGGATATCAATCTGGTCAACGAACTGATCACCTCGCAAATTAATCTAGTCAGTCTACAGACTCGTGATCAAGCCCTGATCAAAACAGAGCAGGAAATCCGTATCCAACTCAGGGAATTCCCAGCCCTGATTGCTCAGTACAATCGTCTACAACCGCAAGTAGCAATTAAACAAAATACTCTGCAGCAGCTACTACAAGCACGGCAGGAGTTAAGCATCGAATTGGCTCGGGGAGGATTTAACTGGCAAGTTGTAGAAGCACCTTTACCGGGCTTCAAGACCGGTCCTAATATGACCCAAGACCTATTATTGGGTGCAGTGGTTGGGTTATTTCTGGGTGGTGTAGCTGCCTTTGTGCGGGAAGCCATGGACGATGGAATTCATAGCTCTGATGATCTGAAAAATCAAGTGGCTCTACCCTTGCTAGGTATGATTCCAGAGTTGCCGGAGGGTAAAATCAGTAAACCTGTTCTGAATCTTAGCTTGAGCCAGTCCGAGAGAGCACTTCCGATGATGGAACTGTTAGGATGGCGACCATTTCAGGAAGCACTGGACATGATTTATGTGAATATCCAGTTGCTCAATCCTGGTTCTGAGTGGAAATCCCTGATGGTTACCTCAGCGCTTTCTGGTGAGGGGAAGTCAACTCTGGCGTTGGGTTTAGCCTTAAGTGCTGCTCGTTTACATCGACGAGTACTGCTAATTGATGTAGATATGCGCCGTCCGAGGTTGCACCAACAACTTGGCCTCTCCAATTACGAAGGACTTTCTACTTTATTGGAAGATGATACTGCTACACCCAGCCCAGTTAGTATCTCACCTTTGGGGTCAACCATTGATGTTTTGACTGCTGGACCAACTCCAATTGACCCAGTTAAGCTCTTGGGTTCTAAACGGATGAAGAACTTAATGGCAGAGTTTCAAGAGACCTATGATCTGGTGTTGCTGGATACTCCCCCAGTGTTAGGTATGGTGGATGCACTCCAAGCAGCATCATTGTGCCAAGGTGTCGTGATGGTAGGACGCCTAGAGCGAGTTACTCAATCTCAACTGACCCAGGCTACTGCTATACTCAGGAATTTAAACCTGATTGGAATCATTGCTAACGGGGTGAAAAGTTCTAATCAGAACTACGCTTACTATGGTTCGCGAAACAGCCATGGTGCTATTGAACAAAACCAACCTGTATCTGATCTTGAAGTCTCTCCACAACTAGAGCGTCAGTTCAGCAATCATGTCAAGTCTCGTTGATTTTTTTGGTTAATTGGTAATTGTTAATTGTTAAGTAACCATTCAGCCGTCAGCCTTCAGCCGTCAGCCGTCAGCCGTTGGCCGTTAGCCTATGCGCTACTTGAGGTGCCGTCAGCCGTCAGCTGACGTAACTCAGCATTATTCCAATGCTTACCTGTTTTCTTCAAAAGCCGCTGATCGCTGTTCGCGTAGCGTGCGCGTAGCGCTAATCGCTGATCGCTTACGTTTCAAGTTTCAATTGACGAAAACCTGAGAGTGATAGGTATTAAACCTGAGACGATCTAACCTTTGACTTTTGATTTCCATAAAATGGAGTAACGATTTATGACGACTTCCAGAATCATACTAACAACCTCCAAAATCTCAATCCTAGATATCGATGATGAGGCAGAGTCAGCAGTTAGTTCTTTGCCTCCCTGCAAGCTGAAGTGGCGACAGAAACAGTTGTGGGTACTACCTCTCCAGAAGAATGAACAGCATTATCTACCTCCGTTGGAAAGTAAGTCTTGGTTAAGTAATTGCTTGCAACGGTCGTCGGTAGGGCTGGTTTGTATTGACCCCAATCTGGGTGAAACAGGGTTAAGACTTTGGACAAATGCCTGTGAGCAAGCGAAGAAGAAAGCTGTTTTAAGGGTACCGTTCAACTCAGAATTGTCTAGTAGGGACAAACTATTGCGATCGCGACTGAGGCGGGTGATGGATTCGAGTTTAGCTGCTCTATTGCTACTGATTCTGAGTCCAGTGCTCCTGGGATTGATTTTGCTGATAGCGATTGTTTCACCAGGACCAGTCTTTTCTCGGCAATTGCGGGCTGGAGAACGGGGTAAGTTGTTCCAAGTGATTAAATTTCGCACTGAAGCTATACACAAAGGCCAAGTCACGTCTAAGATGACACATTTTGGAAAGTGGCTGCGTCAATATTGTCTGGATGGACTACCGCAGTTAGTGAATGTACTAAGGGGTGAGATGAGTTTAGTCGGACCACGTCCTTGGAAACTGGATGAGGTGATTCGGATGACCCAGGAGGAGCGGCGACAGCTGAGGTTGTTGCCAGGAATGATCAGGCTTCACCAGGAAGATATGCGATCGCATGTGTTGGGTTCTCAAAGTACTCAAGTGCTGTGATTCATCAACCCTGAATTTGTTAATTGTTAATTATTAATTTTAATTAACAATTAACAATTTTGATTTGCCTTTGTGTTCATCCCGTACATTAGCAAACTAATTACTCTAATCAGAGTCGTGAGGAATCGTGACAGACATTAAACGAGCATTAATCACTGGCATTACCGGTCAAGATGGGTCTTATCTAGCGGAACTGCTGCTGGCAAAAGGATACGAAGTCCATGGCATTATCCGACGCACGTCTACCTTCAACACAGATCGCATCGACCACATCTACCAAGACCCCCACAATCCACAGACACGGTTATTTCTCCATTACGGAGACCTCACTGATGGCTTGACACTACAACGCATTCTAGAAGACGTACAGCCGATAGAGGTGTACAACCTCGGAGCTCAGTCCCATGTGCGGGTCAGCTTTGATTCACCAGAATACACTGTCGATGCCACAGGTATAGGAACCTTGCGTTTGTTGGAAGCGGTACGGCACTACCAACAGCGGATTGGCTCTGAGGTACGCTTTTACCAGGCTGGCTCTTCTGAAATGTTTGGGCTAGTGCAGGCTGTTCCTCAGTCTGAAACTACACCGTTTTATCCCCGTAGTCCTTATGCCTGTGCAAAAGTCTACGCCCACTGGCAAACTATCAACTATCGTGAATCCTATGGGCTATTCGCCTGTAATGGTATTTTGTTTAACCACGAAAGTCCCCGGCGCGGCGAAACCTTTGTCACTCGCAAAATTACCCGTGCTTTGGCGCGCATTGTCGCTGGTAAGCAGAAAAAGCTTTACCTGGGCAATCTCGATGCCAGACGGGACTGGGGCTATGCCAAGGATTATGTCCGCGCTATGTGGCTAATGCTGCAACAACACGAACCCGATGACTATGTTGTTGCTACCGGTCAAACTCAATCAATTCGGGAGTTTCTCGATATTGCCTTTGGCTTAGTGAATTTGGATTGGCAGCAATACGTTGAAATCGATCCACGGTACTTTCGACCTGCTGAAGTAGACCTGTTGTTAGGTGATGCCACCAAGGCTAATACCATACTAGGTTGGCAACCTTCAGTGAGCTTTAAACAACTGGTTGAAATCATGGTTAATGCTGACCTTCAGGCACTAGGTATCATGCCTGTCACCTCTTGTACTCAATCCGCTGATACTGCTTTTATTCGTCAGGTTGTTACCACTGGTAATCCCTAGTAATGATATGGTCTAATCCCATTTTTAGTAATGGATTAGAGAGATAGTTAGTCGCCCTTTGGGTAATGGTTAACAGGTAATGGGTAACGGGTAATAGGTCATTGGAAATTGAGGAAAAGACTATTGCTGCTGTGAAACACTACGACGAGAGCATGTCAAATTTGTAATTAGGTACATAGATCCCCCCTAACCCCCCTTAAAAAAGGGGGGAATTAGATGGAAAAGTCCCCCTTATTAAGGGGGATAATGGGGGATCTGAATCAGGGATTAACAAA
>NZ_JAAHHM010000168.1:0-11543 GCF_010692445.1 Moorena sp. SIO3E8
ACTTTGGGGGGTTTCTGAGTTAAAGTCCCCCGCCCCCCTAGCCCCCCAACTTTGGGGGGTTTCTGAGTTAAAGTCCCCCGCCCCCCTAGCCCCCCAACTTTGGGGGGTTTCTGAGTTAAAGTCCCCCGCCCCCCTAGCCCCCCAACTTTGGGGGGTTTCTGAGTTAAAGTCCCCCAGAATTGGGGGATTTAGGGGGCTTGCAGTTGGTAGTGAGGTCAATTCATCTGAAAACGGCTGTAATGGCCTGTCTGAAATATTTTTATAACTATTGTTAACGGTATTATCCGCCTCGGCAAAGGCAGAGAATACTACTCGTTCTGGGATAGATAATCCTGCTCTAATCCATGCTAACCCAGCACTAGCATTTTCTAGGGCTTGGTCTACACTCTTGTCCACATCTTCTGGAGTGATGTGCCACTGCTCTAACTCCCTAGCTCTACTAAAAATAGCAAAGCATAGGACTTGGGTAAAATAGGGATGTCCTGCTGATAGGTGGTAAATAGCTTGGATAGCAGCAGGCTCATAGGTGAGTAGTCCTGCCGCTGGTTTGGTAATTAGCTCTTCGGTAGTTTGTTGATCAAGTAAGCCAATTTCTTGGATTGGGGCATCTTTAAATATCCGGAGTAAATTCGGTAAATCTTTGGATTCCTGTTCCACACAGAGAATCAGGTATAGATTATCCTGTTGAGCAACTAGGGATTTTAAGTAAGGAAATAAATGCTGGGAGATTAGATTATTATCTGAGGTATTATCTGGGCTATTTAAGGTCTCGAATTCATCCAGCAATAACGCTAGGTTTTTGTTACCCAAACTTTGATAGACTTGGGGTAAAAACTGGTTAGAAAAGAGCGAGGGATCGGTGTCTAGGGCGGTACTAGTAGACAAGGGGATGTCAGAGTAGTCTAGTTCCAAGCTATCAAGGATTTCTGTGGCCAGTTCCTCCAAGACCTCACCGAGAGATTTGTGACTGTAGGATTCCAGATCAAAGGGAACAAAGGCAAAGTTATCTAAGTCAACGGATTTAGGAATATGACGGAGGATGGAAGATTTACCAATCCGCCGTTGACCGTACACTATCATCACCTTGGTTTTATTCCTGAGGTTATCCTCGATAAACCGGAATAAGCTTCGCCTTCCCCAAAATAATTCCGGGTCATTCTCATCAATTGGACGACCAATGATATAGGGATTCCTAGGAACTGTTGAATTCATTTTTTTTCATCTCCGAGAGACATTTTTTTGGTGCATCTCATATTTGTAAAAAAGAAGGGGCGGGGGCGCGGGGAGTGTGGGGCCCGGGCGCGGGAATTTTATTAGAATTTTTGCCTAATTTCAAAAGCGAGATGCACCCCATTTTTTTTCATCTCCGAGAGAGCAGAGATATACTAGTTAAGTTGCTTTTATTCACTCGATGCACCATTCTAGCAAATTTTTTAGCTTTAGTCTAACTTTTTTTTCCCTAAGTAATTCTCTCGGATGATGTTTAGGATGCTTAGATTTACCCCTCTAGGGTCTAGGTCTAACATTTTGGTCAGTATTTTAGTAAGTCTTGGTCAAGGACATTTAGGTTGTATTGCCCCAGGCTTGATGATTACGGCGACTTTTTAACCACCTCTTCGTCTTGCTCTGGCACTAATTGAAATTTTCCTTGACTAATCTTAACTAGGACAGGTTCACTCTCACGCTCCCCTTGGGGAGTAAACTGCAAAGGTAACCCTGAGGTATCACTGGGTACAAGATTAATATTGCGGAGTCTTGTGAGAACTATCTCTCGGGACGCTTCCTCGAACAAAGCCTGAATAAAGGCTTGAGTAGCATCAAAGCTCGTGGCAGTGCGCCAGCTAACACCCCCTGGCCATAGTTCCTTAGCAACTGTAGAAAAGTTTTCTGCCTCTGGTGCTTCCCTAAACCAGGGTGCTACTATAGTCAACCCTTCAACCCCTAGCCGACCTTCTTCCAAGGTTTTATTACTATATAAAGTATCCCCACCGAATAACTTCAGCCCTTGCTGACTTCGGTTGTTGGGATTAGGGTTGAGGTGAGCGTTGGCTTTAGCAATGTCGAGAGCTGTATCAATGGATTGTACCTTCGGGAATAACATGGCGGCCTTGACTTGATCTTGAGAGAGACTTCGTTTGAGTTCCTCAGTTATATTTAGGTTGTGATTGTTTAATTCAATCTCCCGAACCACCTTACCCCCTAGTTGTTCAAAGTAGGTTTGAAAATCTTGTTTGAAACCTTTGCTATAGGCACTGTCATCATCATAAAAAACTACCACCTTGTCTAAGCCAGCTTTAATTTTGACATGTTGAGCCAGTTTTATTGCAAATGCTAGATTAGAAGGAGTTGTCCTAAAGAACACGTTGTTCTTTTGATCAAAACTGGTTAAATCACTACTGGTGCTGGTCGGGGAAATCATGGCTAAACCACCTTGGTCGTATTTTTCTAGTGCAGCCTGACTGGCATTACTCGAGTTATGTCCAATGACTCCTAGGATAGAGTTGTCTTTAACCAAAGCCTGAGCTATGGTTTTAGCTTTGGCGGGATCGTTGCCATCGTTAGCGATCGCAATTTCGAGGAATCGACCATTTAATCCCTCTGAATTATTGAAATAATGTTGAGCCTGGGCTACCCCTCGCAACATTTCTTTTGAGCTGGGTTTTGACTGGTCTATGGGCACTACCACAGCGATAGTGAATGGCTTAAAACCCTGTTGACGAGCGCGGGCATTGTTGTAGTAAATCAGCAATTCTGGATCATTGGGATTAGCCTGCCAAGCTTGGTTAAACAAGTTAGCCGCTTGGGCATAGTTTTTGTTTCGTAATGCTTCAGTTGCAAGGTCAATTTTGTCCTTGTTGTCAATTCTATAAAATAAGCTGAGCTCACCCCGACTAATATTATTGGCGAGACATCTAATCCCGAAGACTTTTTGGGCAACGGTTGGACAGGGAATTGCTACGGGATAAAATCCCACACTAACTAGGGAAATCATTGCTACAGCTGCTGCTACTAGTTTGCCAATGCTAAAGCCAGTAGGATTGGAGGTTTTATGAACCGCAGTGCTAGGTGTCTTATTAGTCAAGGCTTCGATTTGAGCAATTTGAGCGTCAATATGCTCTAGTTTCTGCCGTGCTAATCTGTCGTCAGGCTCAAGTTTCAACACTTGCTGAAAAGGCTTCTTGGCTGTGGTGAATGCTTGTTGCTCGATCAATTCATCTCCATAGTTTAGTAGCGATCGCAACAACCCTTCTTTGCTTTGTACTTGCTTAACTTGATAAGCTCTTCTATAGAGTTCTACGGCTTTCCTGAAATTTTTAACCTGGAGATAGCCCTGAGCTAGCGCCAACAGAGCGGTGAAATAATTGGGATTAACTTGCAACACCTCTTCATAGAGCACTAGTGCTGTCTGAATTTGCCCCTGTTGATACCGTCTATTGGCTGATTGATAGATCGGATCCGTTTGCTTTTGGTCTAGTGTCTCCAGTGCTAGTATCTCTTGCCGTAGTGGGTGATACTGAACCAACCAGCGGCGGACTAATGGCACCTTTACTCTACATTCTGTGTCATCGATGAAACCCTTTTCTTTAAGTCGTTTGGCGGCTTGATACAGGGACTTGGTCTGAATCACACCATAGCGCTTCAGGAAGGATAATGGGTGTTCTAGCACCCGCTGGTGTTGTTGTGAGATAGGTATTTTTTGAGCTTCTGCCACCGCTGAAAATACCACTCGCTCTGGGATCGGTAAGCCATCCCACAACCAGGCCAACCCCCCTTGAGCGTTCTCAATGGCCTGGTTGACTATCAGCTCCACATCTAGACCAGAAATCCTCCAGTTTTGGTTCTCCCTAGCCTCCGAGAACAGAGTAAAGCATAAGACTTGGGTAAAATAGGGATGTCCTGCTGATAGGTGGTAAATGGCTTTGATAGCATTGGGTTCATAGATTAGCACACCCTGAGCTGATCTAGTAATTAGCACTCTAGTACTGACGTCATTCAGAAAACCAATTTCTTGGTAGGGTGAACGCCCAAACACATTGAGGAGAATGGGCAAATCATTGAGATTCCGTCCCACTACCGCAATCACAAATAATTGTTTGTGTTGTTTAATCAGGTCAGCTAAATAGGAAAAAAAAATCGGCTTTGCTGACTGGGGATTGTGGTTGGTTAAAACATCAAATTCATCCAGCAATAAAACTAGATTTTTACCCTTTAATACCCGATCAACCTTGGGCAAAAATTGATTAAAAAATATAGCTTTATCAGATTCTAACTTGTGTTCTGAGGGGGGAGTAAGATGATCTGGAGCTAGATAAAAGTGATCAACCAACTGGTCACTAATCTCTTGAGCCAAGTCATGGAGAAGACGACTCAAGGGTTTGTTACTGTAGCTGTGCAAATCGAAGTTAACAAAGACAAACTGATTTTTAGCAACTTTGTGGGGAATTTGTTCCAAGACCGATGACTTGCCAATTCGTCGTTGACCATGGAGTAATATCACCTTTTCCCTGTTGCTCAGGTTATCTTCTATAAAGCGAAACAGACTCTCCCGTCCGAAAAACTTGTCTGGATCATCGATTACACTCCCGATAATATAAGGATTAGGAGGATTAGGGCAATTATTAACCATTCCTGGGCTATTCATGATTCGTTTTACTTTTATCCAAACCACTCAAGGTTTGCTGCCATCTGGTTTGCTGCCCTTTCAAGTCAGGAAAATGCAGCTAATACTTTAGTTACCCATGCCAGAGCAATCTTGACTTTCTCTTGATGTTGCCATAGCCACTTAATCGCCTCGGTGACTTGATGAGCTTGAGTATGGCTGAGCAGATTGAGAAAGACTTTTTGCCTATCTTCTAGTAACGTATTATTAGTCTGCCAAAGTTCCTGAATCACCCACCGCTCCATAATGGATGAGGTCAATACGTAGTCTGGTTTCTTTGAGTCTTGATTGCTGCTCTGATTTCTGATAATCACCCCTTGTTCGGTGAGGTTAGTTAACTCTCGCTGGTGTTGGCTAAAGATTACCTCAATACCTCTCAAGTCAAAGTGCTTGTTATGATGGAGACGACCGTTTAACTTAAATAAGGCAATCAACATCAATAAAGCTTGCTCAACCTCGCTGCACCTTTTCCAAATCGTTTCAAAAATCGATAGGGTAGTAGCTTCAAAGTCCCGAGCAAAGGCTTCAGCATCAGGAGCTTTGCCAGTTTTTAGCTCTCGATAAAGCAAAGAACCAGCAATCTGGAGCAGAGCCGGATGTCCACCAGCAATGTCTCGGATGAGATCCCGTAAGGTTGGGGTGATTGGGATACCAGCCATTAAGTGATCAATGTCAGGGTCAGTAAATGGCTTGAGGGATTGGAACAGATAATGGTTATACCAGGGGGAACTATTGGGATTGAGGTCAGGACCAAGTTCATTGAGAGGGCGGAGTGAGGCCACAATCATTGATAAATATCGTCTTTCCCGAGAGTGATAGGCAATACTGCGACACTCCGTGACAAAGGTTTCCATCTCAGCACTACTATAGTGCGGGTTTTCCCGCAGTGCCCAATCATAGTCATCCACTAGCAACACTAAGAATTTGTGGCGTTTGCCAAGCTGCTTTAATACTTTGCGCATGCCCTTGGTGCTTGCTCGTCCCTGATCCAGCAATGTCTGGATCTGTTCCTGAAGGTCTGGCTCACTGTGTAATTCCTCTTGGAGCAGATTAAAGACTTCTTTCCAAAACCTTGGAGCTGTAAAGGGTTGGATACTCTGGCAACTCAGGAGCACGATCACAGCCTGGGATGGATCCTGACCATACTTTTGCCAAACTTGGGGGGAAGCCAGGAGTTCCAGGAAAGAGGTCTTGCCCATGGCTGGCCCTCCCCAAATGGCTAAGTTACTACGGTTATAGATTTGATCAAAGGCCGCCTGAATTTCTGATCGTCGTCCCACAAAACGGTCTGGGGGAACTGGCTGACCGTAGGTAAAAGGATTTTGGGTCATGTTGATGCTTCCCATATTTAATTTTCTATTCAAGTTCCAATTTTCCTGATCAGAGAATTATTTCGGGGTTCGATGCTCCCTTCCCCTGTTTTGGTTCACACTATTCAAAAAATGCACCCATTGATTACCTTAGATCGAGAGATTGTGAACGTTTAGTGAAAAACTTGTGAACCCTCTAAGTCTCGATGATATTTCTAGGTAAAATCTTGGAATGGTTATAAAACCACTATAACAATACACTGATGTATTTACTTAGTTTGTGACACTAGTATTAATGGTTTTGTGATTTTAATCACAGTAACAGTTAGATTTAATCACAGTAACAGTGAGGTCTTATAAGGTAATCATTCAGCTATCAGCTGTTTAGGAATCAAGGGTCTTCTTGGGTTAGTCCTGTTATCAAAAGTGCGAGCGTAATTATAAACAATAAATCTAATTTTGATAGGACCCATGAGGGTACTTGTGTTATGGTATTTTTCTGATCTGAACAGAGGGATGAGTTGGATTAGTTTGGGAAGTGTGGGGTTGAGCCTCTGAACCTCAACGGTGAGCCTCTGAACCTCAACGGTGAGCCTCTGAACCTCAACGGTGAGTCTCTGAATCTCGTGAACGAGTATTTGATTGTCGTGAACGAGTATTTGAATCTCGTCAACGAGTATTTAAATCTCGTCAACGAGTATTTGAATCTCGTCAACGAGTATTTAAATCTCGTGAGGTAGCAAGCCGGTGGTGCGTTACGGGGCGGACTATCCCAACATTGGTTACGAGGTTGAACCTCAGGGCAAGCCCGCCCCTAACGCACCCTACGCGGCTTGGTATGCTAGTACAGAGTTGATTATAGTAGTTCCCGATTCCCGATTCCCGACTCCCGATTCCCGACTCCCGACTCCCTATTCCCTGTTCCCTGTTCCCTTTCTTATATGACCTCTGCTAAATCTCTTGTGCTTCTCTGGCATCGTTGTCTAGGCATTTTCCTGGCTGTGAGTGTTGCGATCGCACTGCCTGGCTGTAGCATCAGCCAATTTGAAACCACAGCAGCTGACGTTCCCCGCATAGTCCAGAGTATTCTCAGTGACATCAATACCTTTAACTATGCCCTCAACCAAAGTGCTACCAGTATTTTTGGTCTTACCTTTCAGGGTTTAATAGACACTGATGGGATAACCGGGGAAATAATCCCGGGTTTAGCGGAATCCTGGCAGATTTCCGACGATAAACTTAAAATCCTATTTACCTTGAGGGAGGGGCTAAAGTGGTCAGATGGTCAGCCCCTAACCACTGATGATGTCGTCTTTACCTACAATGACATCTACCTCAACCCAGAAATTCCCACTGATTCTAGAGATATCCTCCGGGTTGGCAAGAGTCGAGCCTTACCAAAGGTCAAGAAGATAGACCAACGTCGGGTGGAATTTTCTGTCCCTGAACCCTTTGCGCCCTTTCTCCGCAATACTGCCTTACCGATCTTACCGGCTCATGTGCTGCAAGAATCGGTGAAAACCAAAGATTCACAAGGGAATCCTAAGTTTTTGACCATGTGGGGGGTAGATACGGATCCAGAAGATATTATTGTCAACGGTCCTTACAAACTCAAACTCTACCGCACCAGTCAGCGGGTGGTTTACGAGCGTAATCCCTACTACTGGAAAAAGGATGAACAGGGAAACCAGCAACCTTATATTGAGCGGGCGATCTGGGAAATTGTAGAATCAACGGATTCATCCTTCATTCAGTTTCGCTCCGGCGGATTAGATGCTCTGGGTGTATCCCCTGAATACTATTCCCTGCTCAAGCAAGAGGAAAAAAAGGGTAACTTTACCATCCACATCGGTGGTCCTACCCTCAGTTCCAGTTTTATCTCCTTCAATCTCAACACCGGTAGCCGGGATGGAGAGCCTTTAATAGATCCGATTAAGTCCCGTTGGTTTAATACCCTCGAATTTAGACAAGCTGTTGCCTATGGCATAGACCGGCAAACCATGCTGAATAATTTGTATCGGGGGTTAGGTGCGCCGCAATATTCTAATATATCCGTGCAAAGCCCCTATTATCTATCACCAGAAAAGGGGTTACCAGTGTATGACTATAATCCCGAAAAAGCCAAGAAATTACTATTAAAGGCGGGCTTTAACTACAATGACGAAGGGGAATTGCTCGATAGCCAAGGAAATCGAGTCCGTTTCACCTTAATGACTAATGCTGGGAATAAGCTGCGAGAAGCGATGGGAGCACAGATTAAGCAAGACCTCAGTAAAATTGGCATTCAAGTGGATTTTACTCCCATTGCCTTCAATACCCTAGTAGACAAACTCAGCAATAGCTTAGATTGGGAATGCCATCTCCTTGGTTTTAGTGGCGGTGGCTTTGAACCTAATAATAGTTCTAATGTCTGGTCTGTGGATGGGGGATTGCACAGCTTTAATCAAAAACCCTTCCCTGGTCAATCCCCCATTCAAGGTCGTAAAGTAGCGGATTGGGAGCAAAAAATAAGTGACCTTTATATCCAAGGCGCTCAAGAATTAGATGAAAACAATCGCAAAAAGATTTATCAAGAAGCCCAACGGATTAATTTAGAAAACTTGCCTTATATTTATCTGATTAATCCTCTCTCCATGACCGCAGTTCGTAATTCCATAGAAGGAATTGAATATTCCGCTCTAGGAGGCGCATTCTGGAATATTGATGAACTGAAAATTTCAGAATGATAACATTGGGAAGTCGGGAATCGGGAATCGGGAGTGGGGAGTCGGGAGCAGGGAACAGCGGATCTGGGAACAGCGGATCTGGGAACAGTAGGAAATAAATACGAGGAGTTTTTGATGTTATGATCATTGGGAATAGGGAGCAGGGAGCAGGGAGCAGGGAACAGGGAATAGGGAACAGGGAATAGTAGGAAATAAATACGAGGAGTTTTTGATGTTATGATCAATAAGGATTGGGCTTCATGATCTATTTAGAAATACTATATAGCTTTTATTGCATGTATAAGGTAAAATTATAAACCTCAAAGTCACCCTTTTTAAGGGGGATTTAGGGGTATCCATTTGTCCCTCATGGTAAAGATAATTGCTAGAAATCGTAGCTCAACATTAAACCTTAAATTTAAAATATTAAACCATTAAAACTTCTTCCCGATTCCCGATTCCCGATTCCCGATTCCCGATTCCCGATTCCCGATTCCCGATTCCCGATTCCCGATTCCCGATTCCCGATTCCCGATTCCCGATTCCCGATTCCCTACTCCCTACTCCCTACTCCCTACTCCCTATTCCCTATTCCCTGTTCCCTTAAAAAAGAAAATGACTCAACCCGAAGCATTAAAATCTCTACTGGAAGCGGTTGCGGCTGGTGACCTTAGCCCAACTGTTGCTTTAGATAAACTGAAGGATTTTACCTACGAAGAAGTGGGTGATTTTGCCAAAATTGACCACCACCGCACCTTAAGAACAGGATTTCCTGAGGTAATTTGGGGAGAGGGCAAAACCCCTGACCAAATTGCTCAGATTATGGCAGTAATGCGCCAGCGGAATCCGGTAGTAATGGCCACACGGATTACACCAGAGGTGGCAACGGAGCTAGAGTCAAAAGTCCCAGAGTTACAGTATTATTCCACAGCTCGGATTTGTGCGATCGCACCATCCCAGCTCGAACCTAAGTATGCCGGTATCATTAGTCTAATTTCTGCAGGCACATCGGATTTACCAGTAGCTCAGGAAGCCGCAATAACCGCTGAATTATGTGGGTTTCAGGTCAAGCGCCTTTGGGATGTGGGGGTAGCTGGTATCCACCGCTTGCTGAATAATCGACAGGTGATTGTCGAGGCCGATGTCTTAATTGTCGTAGCTGGAATGGAAGGAGCATTACCCAGTGTGGTAGCTGGCATGGCCGATTGTCCAGTGATTGCCGTTCCTACTAGTGTCGGCTATGGAGCCAGTTTTGGTGGTATGGCACCCCTGTTAACCATGTTGAATTCTTGCGCACCAGGGATAGGAGTAGTTAATATTGATAATGGCTTTGGTGCTGCTGTCTTAGCTGGACAAATTCTTAGGACTGGTAATAAGTTGCAGGGTTGATAGAACAAGGGAATAGGGAATAGGGAACAGGGAATAGGTAACAGTAGCAAAGAGCTCAGAGGATTGGGTGCATCTCATTAAAGCTATTTGACCCGGTGGTGCGTTACGGGACGATGCTGCTGGCGAATTCGTGAAACCCTTATTCTGCCGTAATCCGCTCCCCTCTCCCAAGGTTGGGAGAGGGGCTGGGGGTGAGGGCTAGGCTGTTCACTTTGTCCTAGGGCCCGAGGAAAAAGTTTATGCACTTTTTGTGTAAGGTAACGAGACCGTGGGTCGCTTGCGATATATCGATTGTAGGCTCAGAGCGTTGCTCACGATCCCGGGATGAACAATTAGAACCAAAAAATGCTCAAAATACACAGCCTAGGTGAGGGCTGATGGGGCTTCTTGGTTTGTTAAGAAATATTTCGCCAACAGCATCCGGGACTGATTAAATAGGGATCCGTGTAGGAATTATGAGAATTTTTGATCCTAAGTTCCCTGTGCCCTATGCCCGACTCCCGACTCCCTCGGTGCGTTTTCCGTAGGCGAATTAAATTCGCCACGGGTCGCACCGCTCCCGACTCCCGACTCCCGATTCCCTACTCCCTGTTCCTTTTGTTAAAAAAAATTATAAAATCCCTACCCCATGAGTAAACGATAAAACTCACCCTGATAACTAATTGGAGGGAAAAGTTTGAGACCTTGATTCCTTCCACTAGTGTTTCAAAGAGGTGATTATGAAGTTCAAACTAGGTACAGCAACTCTTTGTATCAGTGGTGCAGTTTTTGCTATGAGTCTGGTCAATCCCAGCTTCGCAAAAATCCCAGACTTTCTTGGCAATGGGGCTAATAGCAACTCCGCCACAGTCCCTGAACTAGAACAGAAAAGTAGCTTTGACCAAACATCCTCACCGGACTTGGTAGCTCAAGCGGTTGCAATTAGTCTGACTGGTACCTGGCGAGCCAATGATGGTGGCACCTACTATATTCGGCAAGTAGGTAATGAACTCTGGTGGTATGGTCAAAGTTCTAATAATGGCCGAAGTTTCAGCAATGTCTTCCATGGCTACATTGGTCAGAATGAAGTTGCTGGTAATTGGGCAGATGTACCCAGGGGTCGGACTCGGGGCTCTGGCGAAATGGTAGTCAGAATAGATTCAAACCGCAGGCTAACAGCAGTTCGTAGAACAGGTGGCTTCAGTGGTAGTGTTTGGACTCGCTAGAGTTAGTATGAAATAGAAAAAAGTATGCTACAGATCAGGTTAATTTTGGTGAAAGACAAATTCAGATCAGGGAATCTAAAATTTTGGTAAACGTAGCACCCATTTAACTATTTCATACTAGCCTGATTAATGGCTCAAATTTGGGTGCATCTCATTTTTGTAAAAACATCATTAATAAAGCATCCCATTTAGGTAAGCACAGCGTAAAGAAAGAATTTTAGGAACATTTTCAATATTCCATTGTGAGCCTGATATTTTAACTCGCATTCCTATT
>NZ_JAAHHM010000169.1:0-11536 GCF_010692445.1 Moorena sp. SIO3E8
GCGATCTGTTATAGGAAGGGCTGGGGGAGTGGGGAGGGTGGGGAGGTGGGGAGAGGGGGAGATGGGGGGAGGGGGAGTGGGGGGGGGTGGGGAGATGGGGAGATGGGGAGATGGGGAGATGGGGAGATGGGGAGATGGGGAGATGGGGAGTTTCTCGGTAATTTTTGCCTATTGCCTATTGCCTATTGCCTTTCCTTAAGGGAGTATGTTCAAAATAACCCTTAACCCTTCATCCTTGATAATTCCTTGTGACAAAGAGTATTACTAATCTCCCAATTAAAGCTGGTATAGTTGGTACTGGGTTTGCGGCTAAGCTACGAGCTCAGACATTGCAAACGGATTCGCGATCGCATTTAGTGGCTGTCTGTGGTCATACCCCTGCCAAAACCCAAGAGTTTGCTGAAACCCACGGCACTACAGTGGTGGATTCCTGGCAGCAATTGGTAGAACACCCGGAGCTTGATCTAGTATTTATTAGCACGATTAATCGGGATCATGGCAAAATTGCCCGTGCTGCCCTTAATGCCGGGAAACATGTTGTCACTGAATATCCCCTTTCCCTTGACCCCAAAGATGCCGAATCCCTGATTACCCTTGCCAACGCTAAGGGCAAGCTCCTCCATGTAGAACATATTGAGCTTTTAGGGGGCTTGCATCAAGCCTTGCGCCAATCCTTGCCCAAAATTGGTCAACCGGTTTATGCCCGTTACGTAACTATTGCCCCCAAACACCCTGCACCCCGCAGCTGGACATACAATCTGGAACTATTTGGCTTTCCCTTCATTGGTGCTCTTTCTCGCATTCACCGCTTTACAGACTTGTTTGGTGAAGTCGCTTCTGTGTATTGTCAATCCCAGTTTTGGGATGCTGGTGATCAGTACTTTACTGCCTGTCTATGTAATGCCCAACTGCGCTTTACTAGTGGTCTAATCGCAGATATTACTTATGGTAAAGGGGAAATGTTCTGGCAGAGGTTACGGAATTTTGAAGTCCATGGAGACCAAGGCACACTGCTGTTTGAGGGAGACCAAGGTAATCTGATTAAGGCAGAGGAAAGCAAACCAATTGAAGTAGCAGGGCGACGGGGTTTGTTTCTTAAAGATACCGCTATGGTAATTGACCATCTAGTTAAAGGAACACCCCTGTATGTCTCCCCAGTAGCTAGTTGTTATACTCTCAAGGTGGCAGATGCATTACGTGAATCGGCAGCTACAGGTAATGCGATCGCGTAGCGTGGCCTACGGCCAATCGCTTTATTTTAGTGGTAAGCATTCAGCATTCAGCTATCAGCTATCAGCTTTGGGCCTGTGACCACGCTACTTGAGGTGCTTATGGGTGATTGGGAACACTATTTGAGGTGCTTTTGAATCAAGTAAGCTGACGGCACCTCAAGTAGCGTGAGCTTTTAGCTGACGGCTGACGGCTGTTCGCGCAGCGTGCGCCTAGCGCATATGCTTACATTATGCAACACCTTTATTTTCAAGATAAAGATCCTGATCAGACCATAATCTTTCATTACGTTTTATAACCCTCTCGAGGAGGTCATGCTTTGGGCTGTATTTGTTATCTGGATAGCTTGCCAACCCAATAAATCGTTTTCCTTTATTACTTAGACCATTGACTCCCCATTCAGTGAGAATCAGTTCATGGTTCAGATCAAGTTCACTAAGATGCTGAATAAGCTTGTCAATATCGTATCGGTAAGTTGTAAATTTAACTTCAAAATGTGTTTTTTCTGAATCGTTATATCTCCAGAGAAGAATGTCCTTTTCACCTTCTATAGATTTCTTCCATTGGTAGCCATCAATAACAATCGATTCCGGTAACCAGTCCACTACTAGTGAGTTTTTTACATCAATCCAATCGGTAGATTTAGAACTATACAAAAAAGGGGTATGGTCAATAACAATGAAACCTTCTTGATTTAAGTGACTTTTAGCATTTTTTAACGCTTCAAGTCTATCTCTGTCGGTTTTTAAGTGCTTTAATACGGATAACGCGAAAACTATTAAGTCATATTTTTTGTTCATTTTAAATGAACACATATCTGTATTAATAAACTCAATTTTGGCGTTGTTAACGTTATTTAATTTAAAATATTTTTCTCCTTTATCTATCAGTTCATCACTTAAATCAATACCAGTAATTTCTTTCGCTTCTTTCATAAAGATTGGGAACAACCGACCCATTCCGCAACCTAGCTCTAATATAGATTGTGGCTTCACTATTTCAATTAAGTCCTCATAGAGAGAAAAATCCATTTTGAATGAATTCATTATCTCATCATAGAAATAGGCAGATTTATTATATTCTGATTTGCTTAAACTCATGTGGTTTATTGTCTAACTGGTATTGTGCATCACCAAAGATCGTCCATACAGCTGTCCGTTGCTACACCCGATGGATGCAGAGGACAGAGCCGATATAGACTTTTGGCGGGGAGCATCCCATTTTTGCGCATAACACTTTCAATTATGCTTTGAAACCCTAGTATTCTCGTTAGTTTGAGCAATAGATTTGCCAAAATGGGATGCTCCCTTTTGGCGTAAAGTAAATAGCGATCGCACTCAGGCACTTTGGGTATCAAATCACCGACCGTCTGATCGGGTGATTGATCAAGTCGAGGCTCAGCCTGAAGCTGGGGGGTATAAAGCTGAGCGCTTTAGATTTTCCTAAAAATCTTAGGCTTCATCTAGCGTTACATAATTCAGCTTTTTTTACCTCACCTACTTACTTTACCAGTATTTATTACCACAAAATTGACAACGACGTTGTATAAATTTCCTAAAGTATATAAAACTTAACAAATATTTTAAACTTCATTACAAAATCAGATATGCCCTTGGCATACCATGATATGTTCTGTAAGATACATCGAGTCAGGGTTCCTATGGGCTGATTGGACACGCAGCTTTCCCGCTCTCGAACTACCTAATGGTTAAGTTAGACAAGGAGGACACTTTGGATTTGCATTCTACTCAACCCCACAATGATCATGCTTGTGAAGGCATTAGCGATTATGTCGCCGAGCTTCAGTTTCACATGGCACTCCACGCCCGCAAATTAGTTCCTAACCTCACTAAAGCAGCAGATAGTAGAGAGCAACTATTGCAGCAAACCCAAGCTAATTTTGAAAAACTGGTCTCCCGACAATCCCGTTCACAGTGATAAAGCCTTAGCTCGATTTGCAGCAATCAAAGATTCTGTATACTGTAGCGCCTCTTGCCAAACCTGATAACCAAGAGGCGTTAAGTGTATGCCATCGGTTGTCAAGTTGTGCTGCATCTGACCTTTACTATCAGTAAACAACTTGTGAAGATTGAGATAGGCTGCTCCTTCTTGTTGAGCAATCTGAGCAATTTGTTGATTAAGATTACGAATGCGCTGATTAGAAATAGCAGTAGCTCGTGTCGGTAAAATCGATTGGATAATCAGTTGAGCTTGTGGGTGATTTTGCCGCAATTGACGAGTAATCTGGCGCAGGTTGTTGAGAATAACTTGATCGGTTTTCCCCTGACGCAAATCATTGATACCTGCCATCACATAAATTGTATCAGGACGAGTCTGGGAAAATGCCGATAATCGACTCAAAATTTGACTGGTATTCTCACCAGAAATGCCTTGATTGAGCCACAGTTGATAGTTAGGTAATCCCTGTGCGGGTAACCACAAACTTAGGGAATCTCCCACTACCATAGACAGACGATTGTTACCCTGTCCGTAGGCAACAGCTCTGGCTTCCTGTGCCAGGAGTTGTTTCCACTGCTGATAGGTAGGTTTTGTGAGAGGGACTCCTTTGTGATTTAATCCCTTTGCCCAAAACGATGAAAAACTATGAGCAGGTAAGCGAGTATAAAGTTTGCCAGCTCTGAGGGCAGCTAATCGTTGGTAATACAGTTCCGTTCCCGACTTTGGTGAAGGAGTAGTCGGTTGATAGTTGGGTAAACGTTGCCGATACTTTACAGCAAGTTTCGCCCCCCTAACCCCCCAACTTTGGGGGGTTCTTGAGTTAAAGTCCCCCAGAATTGGGGGATTTAGGGGGCTTGCAGCTAAAGGTAGTGAGGTCAATTCATCTGAAAACGGCTGTAACAATTTAGCAGCGCTACGTTTCTGCCATTGACTACTAAATTGAGGAGAGGAGGTTTCGACAGTGGTTTCTACAGTAGGAACAATCTTGTGACTAACCCCAGCCTGCAATGCTTTATTAGCTGTTGACACTAACAGGCTTGAGAGGCTATCTGAGGGATTGGCAGGTAGGGGTGGTGGTGGGGGAGCAGACATTCCTCCTCCAGTGAGTAGACTTGTTGTTAACAGATATAGATTGCTCATAATGTGCCCACTTTCTTCTCTATACTCTTTTCACATCAAGCAATCGAGGAAATCCGGACAACTTCACAGCCCTTGTAACGGTACTTAAACAAGTATGGGAAAAAAAATTATAGTGTACCTTAGACCTCTCCAAAAAACAAGTTTATGATCAAATAAGAGGATATTAAATAATCTTATGGGCCTCATGAACCATGAGCTACACTTGGGATTAAATCCAAAAAAATCATAAACAAACCAAACGATTGCTAGGAATCAACTATAACTAACTATCTCAACTTATAGAACAAGCTAAGTTATTACATCGTCAACATCAAGAAAAAATTTACAATCAAAAAGTCCGGCTAATCCTGGGGGAGGTGCTTCACAAAAATTATCAATTGAACCTGAGGGGGTGACAACCCAGCTACAAGCCTTATGGCTTTAAAATTAAAGCAACTTGTGGTAAAAAAAGAACGGTCTCTCTCGATTGTTAACAAGACCGCTATGTGATCAAATGTTACCTCAATTTTACCAGACTCATCTTCAAAGTCGATTAAACGCCACTAAATTTCTAACCCTTCAAGTGGTATAAGTAGAAATTATGAATTACTCAATTGACATTCGTCCGGTGATACCTGATGATGTACCTATTCTATTCGAGCTAATCATGGCTCTGGCTGACCATGAAAAGCTCTCCCACAAGGTCACTGGCACATGCGAACAACTTCATAAAAGTTTGTTTAGTTCTCATCCTGAGGCCGAGGCAATCCTTGCTTGTGCAGATGGTGTACCGACTGGATTCGCTCTTTACTTCTTCAATTTCTCTATTTATTTGATGAAACCCGGTCTATATTTAGAAGCTCTGTTTGTTCTACCTAACTATCGTCGTCAGGGTGTAGGAAGTAAAATTTTTGGCTATTTGGCAAAGATGGCACTTGATAAAGGCTGTGGGCGATTTGAGTGGAGTGTGCTCAATTGTAATGAAAGTGCGATCGCATTCTACAAACAGCAAGGTGCAACCTTTCTCAACGACTGGCGGACTTGTCGCCTTGCTGGTGATGCCTTAGCGGCATTCTCTTCAACTTAAATAGGTTTTTTTCAAGTTTTAAGCTTTTTCCATTTTACAGTTAATTAAACCTACCTACTTAGGACAATCAATATGCTATCCCTTGCTCACGAATTTTATTTTTCCGAAGAAATCTTTGCCTTAGAAAAGAAGCGTTGTAAATTTAATGATATTTTTTTAGGACACAGTAGCTTTGTCAACGAATCTCAGAACTATTATGTGTTGCCACACACTAAGGACACAAAGGTTCTCATCCATGATGGAGAGAACATTCAGGTTCTGCCAAACATTTGTAAACATCGTTATGCAACCCTGCTCAAAGACAAGGGACATTGTCGCAGCATTGTGTGTCCAGTGCATTCCTGGTCATATGATCTCAATGGGAAGATGTTGAGTTCGGCTAATATAGAATGCGATCATGCCCTACACTCTCTAGAAAAGGAATCCATCGATAGTTATGATGGTTTTGTGTTTCCTAAAAACGAGTCTGCCTTGAAAGGTGCTCTAGAAACTTCTAAAGCATTTGCAAATATTAACTTCGAGAAGCTAAGGTTCTATGCCCATGATCGCTTCTTCGTTAAGGTAAATTGGAAAAGCTATATGGATACCTTTCTAGATAATTACCACTTAGAAGCATATCATCCTAACTTTAAAACCTTTCTAGATTCAAGATGTATTGAATCGATTTTCCGAGATGATTTTAGTGTTCAAGCGATACATCTTAGAGAAAAAATCCAAATAAAAACCTCTGCTCTGGGAGACTATATAGGTTGCTATAACAAATATGTTGGTAAATTTCCAGAAGACTATGGTGCTGTCTGGCTTTGTATTTATCCTAATATTATTATTGAAATTTCTCAGTGCTTTGCCCTAGTTGCCGTTGTTATACCAGAAAGCATCGACACATGCTCAATTCACGAATATCGTCTGGTAGAAGAGCAGTTTTCTCAACATCAAGACTTTCTAAATGCATTTGACCAGTATATGTACGAAATAGAATATGAAGACCATGATCTGATGACCAAGATCCATCAGGGAAGGAAAGCAATTTACCAACAAGGTCAGCAACACTGTGGTCCTTATCATCCTACTAAAGAAGCAGGTCAACAGCAGTTTCATGATTACATCCGTAGGATGATTCCTGTAAGCCTAGATGGAAATATATTAGGCGGTTTGGGAGCATCTAAAAAGACTGTCTCTCCCACAATGGATGTGGTAAAACCGTCGTGAAAATGAGATCCAATTTATTGGTCTTCGCAGAAGTTGTTGGGGAAAGGATAAAGGAACGCTATAGCGAATATCAATCCAATACTCATATTCCACAACAACTGATGGAAATCTGATTCAAAAATCTCAATCTCTAAAATAACAGTAGAAAATGGACTCTCAAATGATTGCATCGAAATTTGACACAGATGTACGGAAAACTCATCGCTTAACTCAAGAACAGCTCACTCAATATCACGAAGATGGATATGTTATCGTCCGTGGGTTATTTGATTCAGAGGAGGTTAGCTTAATCCGGGAAGTTTGCGATAACGATCCCAATTTTGCCAATTCTCTCAGGACTGTCATCAACCAAAAGGGTGAACCCTGGCATGCTGCTGTTTGGAATGGTTTAAATGATAGTCTGGTTAGCGTAGTGACTCGATTAACTCGGATTGTCGATACTGCGGAACTTATATTAGGTGAGGAGTGCTATCATTGGCACTCAAAAATTGTTCAAAAGCTGCCATATGATGATACTGTCATAAATTGGCATCAAGGTTACACCTATTGGTATGGTGACGGCTGTCTTTTTCCCAACATTGTAACTTGTACAGTGGCTATCACTGAAAATACTAAAGCCCATGGTTGCTTGCAAGTCATCAAAAAGTCCCATTTAATGGGTCGTATTAAACCTGTGTTGCGAGGTAATGGAGATGTCTGCGATCCAAAGCGTATGGAAAAAGTGATAGAAAGGCTAGAAGTTGTTGATTGCGAAATGGCACCTGGCGATGCTGTATTCTTTCATGCAAACACGATACATGGTTCTCAAGGAAATCACACAGATGATACTCGTATCCTAATGCATTGCCACTATAACGCTGTCTCAAACCAACCTGTTGAGGAAAAAGGTCAAAAATCCCACCCCTACATCCTTCTAGATAAACTTCCTGATTCTGCGATTAAGAATGGACTTTACAAATCGGGATTTGAGGATCAGACTGGCGATTGGAATTGGTATACATCTGACTTTGGAGCTAACTCACAATAATTTCTTCTTGTACTAGAGTTACAGCGACTAATCTTGATTGATAAAACATGAACCTATAAATTTAGCAGCAAAAATATGAAGCTTACTTTGCTTGCTTTAAATTATTAAATAGTCCTGCCTATCAATACTCTTTTCGTCTAGAGCCTAGAGACTGCATGATAATACAAAACTTCCGAGTGCTTCATGGAAGAAAAGCTTTCGATCGCTCTTAGCGGAAGCTGAGGCCTTTGGCCACGCTTCGCGAACGCTTCATCGCGTAGCGTGACCAAAGGTCAATCCTAATTCAGGTGCAAGGGAATTGAATGTATCCTAAGTAGTCGGACATATATAAACCAATACAGTTCAGTTAAGGATTTTTTACTGTATCTATGAGGTATAGAAGTCCTATGCTTACGTTATCACTCTGAGGAGTTTTAGCCTTATCTGAACCGTATTGATATATAAACAGCTCTATGTTAACAAATGTAAAAATAGAGAGAATTACTGTGCTGCTTAGGTTTCTGGTGTGTTTACAAAAAATTACACAGATACCAAAACTTTTGTCCGACTACTTATCTCCCTTGGAGTTATTTTATTGGGCGAGAAAACTTTAAGCTCTTTAAAAGTTTATATCTCAAGGAGATTTAAAGAGCTAATTATAGAAGAATTTAACAAACAAAGTTATATTTTTATAACCTATTAAAAGAGTTGGCTTTTCCGTCGCTTTTCGTGTATGCAGTTGAATTTTTCGCTATTTATCTTTAGAAAAATGAGAATTATTACATTTACCTATTCGTTCCTAAATTTAGGATCTCGCTGCTAATATCTTAAGTTTAAAACTGTTGTCGCGATTGCCTAAAATATTGTTCATGCTTGAAGAGAAGTCGATAGGGAGCAGGTCAAAGTTGCCGAACATTTGTACTATGTACCATGAGAGCAAGCTTAAACCCATGAGGGGGCTATAGATAATGTACAAATATTCTGCATAAGTGACATGCTCCCCCTATTACCTATTACCCATTACCTATTACCCATTACCTATTACCCATTACCCAGATAAGCGTACAAATGTTCTGCATAAGTGACATGCTCCCAAGTCGATATCTGTTATTATTGATCAGTGTTGAGAATTAAAAAATAAATATCTATATTAACTAACAATAGTGCAGTTATGGCCAAAGTTATTATTATTGGTGCAGGTGGAGTGGGTAATGTTGTTACTCAAAAATGCGCCCAGTTGCAAGATGTTTTCTTGGAGATTCTCCTAGCAAATCGGACTAAATAAAAATGCGATCACATTGCCGCTACTATTGCCCATCCCTCATTACAAACAGCCCAAGTCGATGCAGATAACGTTGCAGAAATAGTGGCACTCATTAAGGATTTTCAGCCTGACATAGTTATCAACGTAGCTCTACCGTATCAAGACTTACCGATTATGGATGCGTGCTTAGAAACAGGAGTAAATTATCTCGATACTGCTAACTACGAACCTCCTGATGAAGCCAAATTTGAGTATAAATGGCAGTGGGATTACCACGAAAGATATAAACAAGCTGGGATTATGGCTGTGCTTGGATGCGGATTCGATCCTGGAGTAACAGGGGTATTTACAGCCTATGCCCTAAAGCACCACTTTGATGAGATTCACTATCTAGATATTGTAGATTGTAATGCCGGAGATCACGGTCATCCTTTCGCTACTCATTTTAATCCGGAGATTAATATCAGAGAGATTACCCAAAAAGGAAAATACTATGAAAACTCCAATTGGGTAGAGGTTGAGCCGTTCTCAGTGCATCGGTCAATCAATTATCCAGAGATTGGCCAGAGGGAGTCATACCTGTTGTATCATGAAGAGCTTGAGTCTCTAGTGAAGCACATTCCCACCATTAAACGGGCTCGCTTTTGGATGACTTTCAGTGAAAGTTATCTGACACACCTGCAAGTTCTCCAGAATGTAGGATTAACTAGTATTGAACCAATTGAGTATGAAGGGCATCAAATCGTCCCCTTGCAATTCCTCAAAGCTGTTCTACCTGCACCATCTTCACTAGGTGAGAACTATGAAGGTCAAACATCTATTGGCTGCCATATTCGAGGAATAAAAGACGGAAAACCAAAAACCTACTATATCTACAATAACTGTGACCATGCAAAAGCTTATCAAGAAGTAGGGGCACAAGCTGTTGCTTATACAACAGGAGTACCTGCAATGGGGTGCATCTCAGTTTTGCAATTAGGCAAAAATTCGGGAGAAAATTCCCACACTCCCCACACTCCCCACACTCCCCACACTCCCCACACTCCCCACACTCCCCACACTCCCCACACTTCTGAGACTTGCGATCTTTTTTACAAATATGAGATGCACCCCCTGCAATGCTTGGTGCAATGCTAGTCTTAACTGGCGAATGGCAAGGTGAGGGAGTCTTTAATGTGGAACAACTTGACCCTGACCCTTTTTTGGCAAAGCTGGGAACCTATGGTTTACCTTGGCATGAGTCAATTAACAACTCAGAAGAATTTGGGGATTAACAAGCAAGATGATTGATTATTCCCAAATCCCATCCCCCTGCTATGTGCTTGAGTCCGAAAAGCTGATTGAGAATCTTGAGTTAATTGACTCGGTTCAGAAAAAAGCAGGAATTACGATCATTCTTGCCTTGAAGGGGTTTGCGATGTTCAGTGCCTTTCCCATTGTGAAACAATACTTACAAGGTACTACTGCTAGCTCTCTGTTTGAAGCAAGGCTAGGGCGAGAAGAGTTTGGTAAAGAGCTCCACCTTTACTTGCTTGCCTACCAGGAAAAAGAATTTCCAGAACTGATTCAAGGGGCAACACATATCTCGTTTAACTCCCTAAGCCAATGGGAGCGATTTAAAGAAAAAACTCTCTTGACCCAAGTATCACCGGGTCTGCGCATTAATCCAGAGTATTCTCCGGTGGAACCGGAGATCTATAATCCCTCGTCTCCCTTATCTCGTCTAGGAATACGCGCTGAAAAATTAGGTGATAAGTTACCGGAGGGCATTGAAGGGTTACATTGCCACAACTTATGTGAAAGCGACTCACAGGCTTTAGCACGTACTTTAGAGCAGATTGAAACCCTGTTTGGGCATCACCTTCCCCAGATCAAGTGGCTTAATTTAGGGGGAGGACATCTGATCACCTCTAAAAGCTATGATATCGAACACCTAATCGAAGTTTTGACCCGTTTTAAATCCCGTTATCCTCACTTGCATATTTATCTGGAGCCTGGATCGGCAGTGGCATGGGAAACTGGGGTACTCCGAGCAACAGTTCTTGATCTGATTGAAACTTCAAACCTGATTATTGCCATGCTTGACGTCTCATTTACCGCTCATATGCCTGATTGTTTGGAGATGCCTTATAAACCTCGCATTCGAGGTGCAAGAGATCCGCAACAGCAAGAGCCTAGATACCGGATGGGGGGTCTTACCTGCCTTGCAGGAGACTTTATGGGCATGGGAGATTACTACTTTGAAACGCCTTTGCAGATTGGTGACACAATTGTTTTTGAAGATATGATTCACTATACGATGGTGAAGACTTCTATGTTTAATGGCATCAAACATCCAGCAATTGGCATTGTCCGCACTGATGGTACTTTTAACTTGGTTAGAGAATTTTGCTACGAAGATTATAAGAGTCGATTATCTTAGGCAAATTGCCATGGGAACTAACCCAAATCATGGGTTATACTAAATCCGCTTTTGAAAGTATCACTAGGTATAAATTATCTATCCAATTTTTTGACTTGTGGCAAACTTGTGTAGGGTGCATCTCAGTTTTGCAAAAATACCAAAATCATGATATCATGATATTATTAATGATAAATAGTTTCTAATAATTACTAAAACTCATGAACTTGAGTCCGGAAGAAAAGCAAGAGCTAAAAGAAC
>NZ_JAAHHM010000017.1:0-30062 GCF_010692445.1 Moorena sp. SIO3E8
GGGGTTAGGCATAGCCTAGTTGTGAAGAGTGTAATCGGATGAGCTGAGCATCGAGTGGGTCAGCGGTTCATCCTTCTGTTTCACCATTATCCGCAGCTGCTCAAGCATTTCTACCGCGCTGCACTAGAATTCGCCTAGGGGAGGAGAATCCCGATGTAGCCACCAGTCTCAACAACCTGGCAACACTCTACTTTGCTCAGGGGCGGTATGATGAAACGGAACCCCTGTATGTCCAGGCATTGGAGATGAGAATGCAGCTGCTGGGTCACTACCATCCCGATGTGGCTCAAAGTCTCAACAACCTGGCTGGACTCTACTATAATCAGGGGCGCTGCCATGAGGCAGAACCCCTCTTTGTCAAGGCTTTGGAGATCAGAAAACACTGGCTGTGTGAGAACCATCCCGATGTAGCCACCAGTATCAATAACCTGGCATCACTCTACTTGTTAATGGGGCGCTACGATCAGGCAGAACCCCTCTATACGAAGGCATTGGAGATCAGAAAACACTGGCTAGGTGAGAACCATCCCGATGTGGCCGACAGTCTCAACAACCTGGCAGCACTCTACTACTCAATGGGGCGCTATGATCAGGCAAAACCCCTCTTTGTCCAGATATTGAATATGACAAAGCAGCTGCTGGGGGAGGAGCATCCTGATGTAGCATCCAGTCTCAACAACCTGGGTAGACTCTACGAAGCTCAGGGGCGATACCCTGAGGCAGAACCCCTCTATGTCCAGGCATTGGAGATCAGAAAGCAGCTGTTGGGTGAGAACCATCCCGATGTAGCCCAAAGTCTCAACAACCTGGCAGTACTCTACTACTCAATGGGGCAGTATGATCAGGTAGAACCCCTCTATGTCCAGGCATTGGAGATCAGAAAGCAGCTGTTGGGTGAGAACCATCCTGATGTAGCATCCAGTCTCAACAACCTGGCTGGACTCTACTATAATCAGGGGCTTTACCATGAAGCGGAACCTCTCTATGTCCAGGCATTGGAGATCAGAAAGCAGCTGTTGGGTGAGAACCATCCCGATGTAGCCCAAAGTCTCAACAACCTGGCATTACTCTACAGGTCAATGGGGCACTACGATCAGACCGAACCCCTCTTGGTGCAGGCATTGAAGATATATAAGCAGCTGCTGGGTCAAGACCATCCCCATGTAGCCAGTAGTCTCCACAACCTGGCATTTCTCTACCATGCTCAGGGGCGTTACCATGAAGCGGAACCCCTTTATGTCCAGGCTTTGGAGATTGCAGAACGGAAGTTAGGGTCAAATCATCCTAATACTGTAACCTTTCGTAAGAATCTGGAAAGATTGCGGGATGATTTGTCACAGTAATCAGTATATAGAATGTAGAATTAAGAATTAAGAATTGAGAATTTAGAATTAAGAATTGAGAATTTAGAATTAAGAATTGAGAATTTAGAATTAAGAATTAACAAGGTATAGCACTACGCATTAAAGTTAGGACATTGATACAAGCTGAAAAGCTGTTTTATTCAACTTTTGCCTTTTGCCTCTTGCCTCTTGCCTTGCGCGTAGCGCTATATAATGTAAAATTTCTAAGATAGAAGGTAGAAGATATAAGATAGAAGGTATAGCAGTCGAAGTAAAGCTTAACACATAATATTTCTGCTCCCTTTCAAGCAAAATACTTTGTCCTAAACTATACTTCGGTTGCTATAAATTCTTCATTATAAATTCTTCATTCTAAATTCTAAATTATAAATTCTTCATTCTAAATTCTACATTCCTCTGACCCCAATTAAGTAGACTTCAACAGCCATAGACTAAGTAAGCCCAGTCTGAAGATTTTTTTCCCTAATGGTCCTGTACCTGAACAGATGTCATGCCTGTAATCAGCTTGAATCTGTTCCTGAGTCAAAGCCCGACTGTAAATTCGCACACCAGCCAAAAGTCCGGAGTACTGATAGTCAAGGTTGCCTTGAATATCACGGAATTGACCCAGCCGTAGGGGTCTACCAGGGGAAGGTGCTATCGGGTTGTCGGTCTGATTGGGAATCCGACGGATGTTGCCGTTAAAGTCTCGAACTTCTTCGATGTGGCTTTGGATGCCATTAATGTAGGTCTGCATGATAAACCTACCGGGAGCCACTTCACCAAAGGTTGCAGCCAGATGGGTCCATTGACCACCATGGACGATATCCTCACTGACTACACCACCACTGCCGCTGGTTTCGTCTGCTTCCTTCGGTAATCCTTGGGTGACATTGTTGGGGATGATAGTCAGAATCAGGTTGCGATCCGTTTGTAGAGTACTCAGGAAAAGATACCAGGAAAATGCTTTGCATATGGGCTGTGGGCAGGCTCCAAAACCAACTTCTCCATCAGGGTAAGTACCCTGGGGAGGATCGGTAAAGGCTGGGTTTGCTTTGATGTAATCAACCTTAACCCAAGTTTCGACGGTCAGGTTAGCCAGATCTGGGAAATTGGGAACCTCAACGTATTGTGCAAAGGACATTTGCGGGGATTCGCCGCTATCAGATAAGCGTCTGAGAACGTTATAGTTCAGGGATGCTGAACCAACAAACCCTGGCGGGACATCCGCTGAGGGAGCCAACGGATGGGCATCCGGATCGTGTTGGATCATACCATCAAAGGTTCCAGGATTAGCTGTGTTCCTGATCACTCCCGTGTCAGTTGGAGTTTCAAATAAATACTCAGCTACCAAATCTGTGGGATCGGGGGTAAACATTTCTGTTTTTATTCTGCTTGGACTTTGGACAAAATTTGATGTTTTCCCTTTTGTTTCTACTCAAAACAATGGGCTAACAAATCTATTGTCAAAGGCCCCCTTAGATAGTGACAGTACCCTTTGAGGGTACTATTTTATCCAAAGTCCAAGATTAGTAGCAAAATTAGCGATTGTTTTTAAGCAACAAAAACCAGGGACTTTAGTGCAGGCAAGATTTACCCACTGCAATAATTTGATGAATTATAGTGGATTGCTATAGTACCCGTTGATGCGTTCCCGTAGCGGCTTAATGCTCGCCCATAGCGTTTTTAATGCCAATAACGCCAGTAAGGACGACCTTTCCAAAAGACCCCTAGGATTACTCCAATCACAGCATTCATGGAAAACCCAACTAACCCAAAAGGGATGGGAAGTTGGGACTTGAGCAATAAACCGACGATAAGGCAGAACACTAAAGCCCAGAGACTAGAGGTCTTCAGGAATACCTGAGACTGCCAACGTTCACAAATATAGACTCCTAACACCCCAACTCCTATAGCCGCAGCCATAAACCAGATGATTGCTAGGGGTCTAGAAAATAGTAGCCGCGAGACGGGGCGGAAAGTTTCTGATTGAGTCAAGACCCATATCAACAGGTTCTCTAGAGCAACTACCAGCACAGTGGTCAAAGCAGCTACTTTCGACAGAGGTAGCCAAGGCTGTTGCTTAAAAGTATTCCAAGGGTCATTCATGCTATGCTTCCTTTGACTTGGTTGATGATTATAAAAAAAAGTGTAGCGAGCTGGAAAACCCTGTCTGATCATGAACTTGCCAATCGTCTATCACCAGGACTATGTTGCACCTCTGCCAGACGGGCATCGCTTTCCCATGCCTAAATTTGGGAAACTCTACCAACTACTGCTACAAGAAGGTATGGCCACTCCTAAACAATTCCACACTCCAGACCTTCCCCCCCTAGACTGGCTCCACCTGGTTCACAGCCCCGCCTATGTTCAAGCTTACTGTCAAGGTACCCTAGACCCCAAAGCTGTGCGACGCATTGGCTTACCCTGGAGTCCAGCGTTAGTAAAGCGAACTTGTACTGCCGTAGGTGGCACGATTCTCACCGCTAAACTAGCCCTGAGTAAAGGGTTAGCCTGCAATACTGCTGGTGGTACCCATCATGCTTTTCCCAATTATGGCTCAGGTTTTTGTATCTTTAATGATTTAGCGATCGCATCTCGTGTCCTGCAACAACTGGGACTAGTGCAGAAAATTCTAATTGTTGACCTAGATGTCCACCAAGGAGACGGTACCGCCTTTATCTTCCAAAACGACCACAGTGTCTTCACCTTTTCCATGCACTGTGAAGTCAATTTCCCTAGCACTAAACAAAAAAGCGACTTAGACGTTCCCCTACCAAAGGGGATGGATGATGATGCCTATCTACAAACCCTAGCCAAGTATCTTCCGGACTTACTCTCAGGATTCAAACCCAATTTAGTCCTCTACGATGCTGGAGTTGACCCCCATGTAGAAGACCACTTGGGGAAATTAGCCCTGACCGACACAGGAATTTACCGTCGGGATATGCAAGTGTTGAGTACCTGTATAGCAGCGGGCATACCAGTCGCTTGTGTGATTGGTGGTGGCTACGGAAATGATTTCGATGCCCTGATCTATCGCCACTCTTTACTTTACCGTGCTGCTCTTGAGGTCTATCGCCAGTTTAAGCTTTAATGGCAAACTAAAGAAGGAGGAATTCTTTGGTCGTAATTTATAAGATTGATAGCTAGATATAGGTAGATAAATTCCCTATAGCTATGGCCAACACTACTCCCCACTCCCAATTTAGCATTCCCCATAAAAAAAACTGTGCTGCTATCCAAAGGCTTTGAAGTAGAAATGTATACCGGCACTCCCGAAGGGGATATTGTCGGTTTTTCCGATCAGATTGTTGCATCCCTCGACGGATTTGTCCGAGAGCCAGATCAGCGCAATGTAGAATACACCACTGCTCCTTTATGTTGCTATGACCGTCTCTTATGTGCCTTAGTGCGTCCTCGACAGCAGCTGCGACAGTATTTAAAAAGCTTGGGTAACTATACAATAATTCCCGGAAGTACCCTGTCCTTAGCTGGAAGCGATCGCTTTTACCGTTCTGACCCCAATAATCCTTACCATTCCTACATTGAGACCACCTACGGCACTAAAGTTGTCACTGCCAGCATCCATATCAATGTGGGCATCTCTGACCCAGAAATCCTGATGAGAGCTTGTCGTCTCGTGCGAATGGAAGCTCCCCTGTACCTCGCCCTGAGTGCATCTTCCCCCTTTCTGGACGGCAAAACCACTGGCTATCACTCCACCCGTTGGGGAATGTTTCCCAAAACTCCCTGTGATGTTCCTTTATTTGAAAGCCATCGTCACTTTATCCAGTGGACTGAACAGCAACTCGCTGCTGGTACCATGTTTAATGTCCGTCATCTGTGGACCTCTGTGCGCCCCAATGGCAACCGACGCCCCTATGATCTCAACCGCCTAGAGCTGAGAATCTGTGATTTAATGGTCGATCCCATTGCCCTTTTATCGGTTATGGCACTATTGGAAGCACGCCTGATCCAACTGATTCATGATCCCAGCCTTGACCCCCTGGAGATAAGTACAATACCTGCCAACAACCGTTCAGCTGAATTGATTGCCCTGACAAATGCCAATGAAGTAGCTGCTGCTAAATCCAGTTTGGATGCCCAACTCAGGCATTGGCAGGATGGCAGACTAATTCTGGCACGAGATTGGATTGAGGAACTTTATCAAGAAGTTTGGCCGGTAGCCAAAAAACATGGTTTTAGTTGCTTCCTCTCGCCGATTCAGAAAATTCTACGGGAAGGAAACACCGCTTCGCAATGGTTACAACTTCATGCAGTGGGTGTTGAGCCTCGCCAAGTCATGATTCAAGCCATTCAATCCATGGCTGAGCAAGAGTCGCAACTAGAAGATCAACTGTGCCAGTCCCTGGTAGTCTAACTGATTAACAGCTTTGTTATTCAATTACAATTTAATAACTAAACTTGTCATTGCGAGGGTAGGGAGAATCAGGATTCCCCCTACCCCAGGATGATGATGGCATTTTTTATGAATTTTTTTTAATTTTTTAGAGTTTTTGTAAAGACAACCGCCTCAATTGAATAATTTTTTTGCCAAGTGAAATGCTTTGAAATATAAGAATATCTAATATATGCTTCAACGAAAACTAATATAAGAAAAACATATATGATCTATATCACTAGGTAGAGGTGATCTGAAATACAGACAAAAATATAGACCTTAGGTATGCCTATAGTACTATAACCTAAGATCTATATCGAATCCTCCTCGAACCTGAATCCCTTGAACTGATTAAAATAAATCTTTCCCGACACCCGTTTGTCCACACCCGTTTGCCCACACCCCATACCCAGTAAAGCTTTCAAGCTGGTTATCACCACTTCAAAAACCAATAGGCGATCGCCTATTGGTTTTCTACTCAGGGGTTTTATACTCAGTTCTATTCAAAGATAATAGATTGGTTGGATAGGGAGATAGGGAGATAGGGAGATAGGGAGATTGGGAGATTGGGAGATTGGGAGATTGGGAGATTGGGAGATTGGGAGATTGGGGGAAGAGAAAGTTGTACCTTTGTCCGCAACTTGGTATTAGACGCAGATTTGGTATGAATATAGATTAGGGTCAAACGTGTTCACAGTTTCATGGTAAAAGTTGTCTTAATCAACCCGCAAATTCCACCGAATACCGGCAATATTGCCCGAACTTGCGCCGCCACCACTACTCAATTGCACTTAGTGGGTCCGTTGGGTTTTGAAATTAGCGATCGCTACTTGAAACGAGCAGGACTAGATTATTGGCCCTATGTAGATTTTAAATATCATGATTCCCTTGATGCATTTATCAGCTATCACCAGAAGCAAGAGGGGCGATGGATTGGCTTTACCAAGAGAGGAACATACAACTATATTAAGTTTCAGTTTCAGCCCAAGGACTGGTTATTGTTTGGCTGCGAAACTCAAGGTTTGCCTCCCCATGTCTTAGATGCTTGTCAGGCTAAGGTCTTTATCCCCATGGCCCAGCCGGGAGTTCGCAGCTTAAATCTCTCCGTCAGTGCTGCCCTTGGCTTATTTGAGGCCAGGCGTCAGTTGGGTTACTTGGAATAGGTTTTTTGTGTGTTAATAATTAGGACTTACGAACTCTAGTTGGTTTCCCCAGTCCAATTTGTATATTTTGTAGAAATTTTATATATAGATTTCTTTTGTATAGATTTACTTGTATAGATTTTTCTTATAGATTTACTTGTATTGATTTAGTTGTATCGATTTACGTTTAAGCTTTAACCGTTTAATCTTTAATTAGACCTTAACATTTAAATATATCACTTCTTAAATCGGGTGTCAATAGAAATATCGACGGCGACTTTAGTCGCTGTTTCCCTAGTCCTAATCTTGCCGGACTAATATAGAAAAATTAAATGGAGAGCAACAGTCCGCCCCACTCAAAACATACTTATCCCCCTTCAGGGGTTTAAACACCATCAGTAGAGTTCAAATGCGTAATTTCACCTCTACTGATGGTGTCAATAGGAAATGTCTGTAGAAATGTGTAATTTTCGTGAAAAACCATCCTTCTCAGTGAATTCCCTAGCTGATCAATCCATTACTATATCTTTATATTGGGTTAAACTCTGTGAAAACGTTTTGTCGGACAAGTCTGTTTTAATCAGGGAAAGACCTCAAAAGCAGGTATCTTTGGGTAAAATCAAGGACTTTCAGCCTACAGCTGACCGGACGCACCTTGGTTTAATGAGTTAGTGTGTGTAAAATTACTCACCAAAAATTAAGCTATCTAGAATACTGAAATTACCAAACACATATAAGAAATTTCTATCATAAAGAGTAGGATTACCGAGAAATTACCGATAGATTTTGCTGATATCAAATGGCGAGTGCTCAATATACGCGCGCCAGCTATCAATAGAGAAAAGGAGGATTTGAAAGATTTTGTGAGCGCACCATCAACTAGCAACCCACCAGGATTAATCTGCCGGTTGATACAGGATTCTACGGTTGTTGTCTTACCCAAAATTCGCGTAGAGTTCATCTGTAACCAGTTAGTTACTTCGAGATTCCCATCGCTGTTTTTATGGCGCTCAAAGAGAATAATCAGCAAATATGCTGGATTTTCTTGGGTTACTGAGGGTGGTTTCCCGGAGAAAGCTTGATTAGCCAGTTACTTTATATGCATATATTATGCAGCATATGCAGCCATCCTGAACCGCAGCCGTGGTAAATCCCGACAATATCTCTGCTATGGGATGTTGTCCACCTAGTGGTCTAAGGATAAGTACCTATCAATGGCTTCAAGGTGTATCTAGCTATTGCCATGAAAGAACAAATTTTTTAGTAGTCATGTGAGCTTGTCTAAATCAAAGAAGCACGGTAATCTTGGCTAAGTCTCCCAAATAGATGTGATTTGGATCACACTTTAGCAGTGAGTCACATCATTGACTGGTAAAAAATCAATCAGGAACTGTTAAGCGCTCGTCAAACACCAGGAGGACTTTTTTGAAAGGAACACTTACTGATAAGGTCAATCATGTTCCGACCTGTGCAGCAGAGTCATCGGATTCGGCATCGAAACTACCTGCAAGTAATCATCCGGTCGGTGCAGCAATTCCCCTTGAGGTGAACCGTAAGGCTCGTACCTCAGCAGCCATGATTGGATTGGCGATTTCCATGGGGGCATCTGGCTTACTATTACCTCAACAGGGTGATGAAGCAATGGCATTCGAGCCAGTTGCTCCTGAGCCAAGTGGGACGAATCTACCAGCAGCCGAATTTAAAGTTACCGCTGTTTCAAGCCCCTCATTGCCAAACGCGGCTAAGCAGGGACAAGGGAGTGTGGAATCAAAGCCAGCCTCACCCCCAGAATTTGCGATTCGGCAAAGCCGACCCTACGCGAACGCGAATTTTAACAAGCTCAAAACCGATGACACTCTCCCAGTAGCGAGGAAGTCTACCATTGGTGAAGTTAAGGGTACTGATGCCAAAGCCTCATCTAACTCTGAGGGTGTACAGCCAAAACAGTTGCTAGCATCTGCACCAGTCTCAAAATTGGGTAACCTGTCAACGGATGCATCGCACGCTGTTTCCAACAAGACCAATAATCTTTTAAAAGCTAGACAAGACCTAGCCCTCAAGCGCCTCCAAAAACATCGAAACCGTCTGAGCAAAAGTCTGGTTCAGTTGAGGTCCGAGGAGTTTAACAAGTCTTATGAACTGGCATCAGGGACCCTTGGTTCTAGCCCACACACTTTACCCCCTGCAGTTCTAAAACCTGAGGGTTCAGTAACAGAAAAATCGCAGCCCATTGTTACTGTACCTACAACTCCGGCGGTGCTCCCACAGCCAATGCCGAAAGTTGCTGTATCACCAGCCTTAACCCAATCAACTAGATCTGGGTCACTACCAGTGGTCATTCCAGTACCGACTCCAGAAACAACTGTCATATCAGCAGTCAAACCATCAGTTGTCAAGGTCAGTACTCCAAAAATTGCATCGGCTACAACCGAGGTAACTATAGACCAACTCAATGTCCCACAGCCAGTGGTGCTGGGAACTAGGTTGTCATCTACTGGCAACTCGTTTCACCAGGTCAAAGCTGGTGAAACCCTCGATTCTATTGCCCGTAGCTATGGTTTATCCCGCTCAGAGCTAGTCTTAGCCAATCAGCTAGATAATCCTCACCTAATTGAAATTAATCAACAGCTGAAAATTCCTCAATTTAGGAGATTCGATCACCAAAAGTCCTCTTTTACCTTGCTATCTAGCAATAGCCGGAAATCTAAATCTTGGAAGCCAGGAATAGCGCGACCATTGGATTTAGGAACTATCTCTGTTAAGACTTCTACTAGTAGAGATCAAATCACACCCGTATCTATACAGGAAAAACCTAAGGTAAAACCGTTAACTGAGACGATTCTGACTCAATCGACTTCAGACAGTGGTCTGTTAGCTCAGGCTAATTCCTCTATTGAAAATCAGCCCTTAGAGTCTATTAACTCTCAGCGCAACTCCTATGTTGAAAAATTAAGGGCTGATATTCTCAAGATGCGAGAAGAAATCCGGGAGAATAAAACCAGCCCAGAGGAAAACAAACCAATCAACCTAGGAGTTACTACTAACGAGCCAGTTGCTGATCCCTCAAATAAGGAGTCTAAATCTGTCGAGATCACTCCCCAGTTCAATCCCGAGAATAATCAAGGAACCGATACGAAAGAGTGGCAATTATTACCGCAGCCACCGACAGCTCCACAGGCTCCTATTGCTATTCCAAGACCTCAGCCACCCCAGAAAACTCGACGCAGTTCTATTGCCATTCCTGTGCCTCCACCTGAGGTATCACAACCGAGAAGGATAGCTGTAGCTCCTGCCCCACCGGAACGATTTAACCCAATGATTCGTATACCGGTAGGAAAACCTGTTTCACCAGGAGTGCCACCTCTGTCTAAACCAGATATGTACTTGCCAGATAGCCCTACCCGCTTTAACGGATATATCTGGCCAAGTAATGGTGTGCTTACCTCAGGTTATGGTCGGCGTTGGGGACGGATGCACAAGGGCATTGATATTGCAGCTCCCATTGGGACACCGATTATAGCAGCAGCCCCTGGTGTTGTGGTCAGTGCTGGTTGGAATTCAGGTGGTTACGGTAAATTGGTGGAAATCAAGCATCCTGATGGAAGTCTGACCCTTTATGCCCACAACAGCAGAATTTTTGTGCGTCGTGGACAACAGGTTGGCCAAGGTCAACGAATTGCCGCTATGGGTAGCACAGGTTATAGCACTGGTCCTCACTTACACTTTGAGCTTCATCCCAGAGGTCGGGGAGCTGCCAATCCAATGGCCTATTTGCCTAGAAGACGGTAATGGAGTGATTTCAAGGGAAGTCTCCCAATCAGGCAAAATTACTAGGTTGAAGGAGGAGACAGAGGAAAAGGGTAAGGTGAGTAAAAGCTAATCGAAAATGTCGCAGAGTCTACCAAAAACTTTTATTATTTGTTAGACTTAAATTAGGGGAACACCAACAGGGATTATTATGTAGCTTAAATTAAAGCCGAAAACCAAGGGTTTACTAGTTGCGCTTAGATCCCGGTGGAACGAACTTTTTTGACATTTTTATGGCGCTCGCGGGATATTCCGTCAGAGAAGCGCGGAGATACCCCCTGGATGTGAAAGCATCTTGGATTGGCGGGCTAAGATCTACCTTGGTAGATTTTGGTAGCTAAAAAGTATCGGAACTTTCCTACTCTTCCTCACCTTCTCAAACAATAGCTATAATCACCCTTAGCCCCTTGAGCTAAAGGGAAAGTGGTTGTCTGAAGCAGGAATTACCTTTCCTATTGTTCTTCTACCTTTTCCGTATACCCCTTTATCTGTTCCGTTCGATGGGTGCGCACGCAGTATGTCAACTCAACTTTTGCTCAGCGATGCAGCGCGGTCTTGGGGGTTTCCCCCATGAGCGACTGCATCAAGAAAGGAATAAAAATTATTATAGAAATTATTGGCATTGATATGTTATATTAGATAAGGGTTAAAAAAAAGGCAAGGCTCAGTAGCTCAGTGGTTAGAGCAAGGGACTCATAAGCCCGAGGTCGCAGGTTCAAATCCCGCCTGAGCCATACCTAATTAGATAGTCAACATAAGCTAGTCAGCTGGATTGATCAAGAGAACCCTGGTAGTGTTCTCGGATTTCGTTAATCGAAAACAGAGCTTTAAACATTAGCCCAGCTGACTGATAAAGCTCGGCTCCACCTTGCAGCCGGTCAACCAGGGCTATTACCAGCTCTACCTGGTAACCAGCTTCCTTAAGGCGGTCCACGGCTTTCATGGCTGATTGCCCAGTAGTCACCACATCTTCTAATACCACTACTCTGGCTCCTGTGGGCAAACTAGGACCTTCAATGTATGCCCTGGTTCCATGACCTTTTGGCTGTTTGCGGATAATTAGACCAGGGATAGGTCGGTTTTCTAAGGCAGAAACAATGCTAACCCCACTCACGATCGGATCTGCCCCTAGAGTTAAGCCAGCAACAGCTTGAGTATCACCAGGTAGCATTGAGAATAGCAAACGTCCTATGGCTAATGCTCCTTGAGGATGAAGGGTGACCTGTTTACCATTGATGTAATAAGAGCTACGCTGCCCCGATGAAAGCACAAAATCACCCTCTTGGTAAGCCAGTTTACAAAACAAATCCAGCAGAAAATGTCGCAGGAGAGGTAAATCTTTTGGGGTGGATAGAGCTTGAAATTGGTTGTTCATGAAACTTACTACTACTAGTAGCGGTTGATTTGGATGATTCGGTATTCTTTCACAGTCAGCCGTCAGCGGTCAGCCGTCAGCGGTCAGCGGTCAGCCGTCAGCGGTCAGCCGTCAGCCGTCAGCTTTTAGCTCACGCTACTTGAGGTGCCGTCAGCTTATTTTATTCAAAAGCTGTTCGGTGTAGCCGTGGGCTATGGGCATAAACTGTTCGGTGTAGCGTGGCCACAGGCCCAAAGCTGATAGCTGATAGCTGATAGCTGATAGCTGATAGCTGATAGCTGATAGCTGATAACTGATAGCTGATAGCTGATAGCTGATAGCTGATAGCTGATAGCTGATAGCTGATAGCTGATAGCTGATAGCTGATAGCTCAATGCTTACCTTTGACAGGGTGGGGTAGTTTACCCCTAATATCGGATACTATTGAGGAAAACTACGGGTGATTGCGATGCAAATGCGTTGGGAAAAGCTGTTTAGCATTTTAGTTATAGCAGCCACTGCTAGTCTAGGAGCAGGTGTTGCCATAGCAGAAACTAATTCGGAGGACTTGGAGCTAATTCCTCTAGTAACCTTACCTGAGGCTTTTGAAAACGCTTTTTTTAATGACTCTGGGGACTTTTTCGAAAACAGGAGCATCAAGAGTCAAATCGATACAATTTTTGGTTCTGGATGGCCACCTGCTTTTCCAGAACTGGCTCTTGAGCGGGATGCTGAGCGTGTCAGAAATCTTTATCGGGATGTACTAGAGCAGCAAGTTTCCAGTGGCCCTGTGATTCGTACTCTGGATTTACCAAACCCCTACAATACTTCCCTACGGTTGCTAGAGCAATCGAGTGATATACCAATCCAAGTGGAAAACCAAGAATTTTTCTTGGCACCGCAGCCGCTACCACAGCTGCGTAGATGAGTATGGGTGAGATCAGTATGGGGTGATAGTAGTAGCTGACCGCAAGTGTTCAATCCAGGGTGCAGGAGTTGAACCTGCCTAGGGCAAATTATGAGTTTGCTGCCTCAACCGCTCGGCCAACCCTGGGTTATTCCTTTCTATTATGGTAGCCTGAATCAGGTTATTGCAACACTACTAACTAGAAATTCCCGATTTATCCGATAATTCACAGAACATAAGATAATCTAGCTGTATAGCAGGACTATAATACAGCACGGAACCAGCGGTAATTCGGAATAACGTTAATCACCCTATGAAATTCAACACAACTGTAGCGCTAACCATAGTTCTACTGACAATGATGTTAGGTGCAGGTGTCGTGAGTGCCTTTTGGGGATTCTCTCTCGGTCACGAAGCCCTCAAAGGAGTTACTCAACCGGATACTAACCCTAAGAAAAAGTTGACAGGAAATAAGGGCTCTTCTTCTGGGAAAGAAGGGGTCTTGATTGTGAGCGAGAAGGATATCTTGGTTAACGTTCACGCCCACATACACAATAAGGGTAAAAATCCTCCCGCTAAGAAAAACAGCCGGACAACTAAGCAAATTAGTTGGTCTAAGCCCGCTCAGAATGAGTCGTCCTCTGGTGTATTGACTAAAGAGGCATCCTTGACTCGGAAAAACCCTAAGCTAAATTTGCCGGTTAAAAGTCAGGATAAGGGAGTCACCCTAGCGGTAAATTCAGCCAGTGTGCAGGAGGGTTCTTTAATGTTGGATGTCAGCTTGAAGAATCAGAGTTCTAATCCAGTCAGGTTTCTGTACAGCTTTTTGAATGTTACCGATGATCGCGGTCGTGCCCTAAGTGCAATTACGGAAGGCTTGCCAGGAGAATTACCGGCTAATGGCAAGGAATTTTCTGGAACAGTTAGCATACCGACAGCTTTACTAGAGAACTCCCAGAAGCTTTCCCTGACACTGACCGATTATCCGGATCAAAAACTACAGTTGAAAATGTCTCAGATTCCTGTAGTTAGATAAGGAAGCAGGTCGAGGGAATGCTTATTAAGGATAAAACGTTAAAGTTATGGTAAAAGCATATGTTCATAGGAAACAACGCGCGCCAGTTTCGCCAGCCAGTTTCACCAGCCAGTCTCGCCAGCCAGTTTAAATTCCCTTGACTGGCACTCCTGAACTAGCTCAAGGAAATGCTAGTGATACTAATGAAAACCCCATAATACAACTGATAAGTTTTTGATGGTAAGCGATAACTCGATACCAAGCTGCCCTAGGTCTAGGAAGATACATCACAAGGCAACCGTAACCAGCAAAAAATGAAAATTATTTGCTTTTACCTTTCACCTTTTCTATGGTTGCCAACCTGATGGTTCTTCTAAAAGTGGATGCTTCTATTAGCCTCTCTGAGCGGGAGGTTTTGCTGGGATTGTTATCAGTGCTACTGCTGATAGCGATCAATGCTTTTTTTGTTACGGCTGAGTTTTCTATGGTGGCTGTGCGGCGATCGCGGATTAGCCAATTAGTAGATGCGGGTGACGTGCAAGCAAAGACGGTTCAGGCTTTGCAACAGAGCATTGACCGATTACTATCTACAACTCAGTTAGGGATTACCCTCTCGAGCCTTGCTCTGGGATGGATTGGGGAGACTACCATGGCAACCTTGGTAGCAGCTGGGATAGCCAAGTTACCACTACCGCCAGCTCTAACTCCAGTTATTACCCATTCCCTAGCAATCCTGGTGGCATTTTTCATGATTGCGTATCTACAAATTGTTTTGGGGGAACTTTGCCCCAAATCCCTAGCTTTACTGTACTCAGAACAACTAGCACGGTTTCTAGGGCCACCGAGTCTGGTAATTGCCAGGTTTTTCAATCCTTTTATCCAGATTTTGAATCAATCTACCCGCTGGCTCCTGAGGCTGGTGGGTGTTCAATATTCTGGTCAAGGTTGGTATAGCCGTGTAACACCGGAAGAGTTGCAGCTGATTATTACCACTGAACGGGAGTCTATCGGACTGGAAGCAGAAGAGAGAAAGCTACTGAAAAATGTGTTTGAGTTTGGCGAGGTAACAGCCGCAGAGGTAATGGTTCCCCGCACCAGTCTTGTGGCTATTTCCCATGCAGCAACCTTCGATATCTTGTTAGAGGAAGTTGCTAAGACTAGTCACTCTCGCTATCCTGTGATTGGGGCATCCCTAGATGACATTTGCGGCATTATCGACTTCAAACAATTGGCTAAACCTTTATCTAAAGGGAAGCTAGGACTTCAGACACCGATTAAATCGTGGATTTGTCCAGCTAAGTTTGTCCCAGAAACTACCCCATTGAGTGAATTACTGCCGACGATGCAGCGATCGCATTTGGCAATGGTGATGGTGGTGGATGAGTTTGGAGGTACAGCTGGATTAGTCACCCTCAAGGATTTAATTGCTGAAATTATTGGTGATGGACCTGAATCTGACATAACCGAGGACTTGACGGTACAAATTCTAGACGAGTATACCTTCCTGGTGCAAGCTCAGATGAATATGGAAGAAGTCAACGAACTTTTGGATTTAAACCTACCTGTAATTGATGACTATCACACTTTGGGCGGTTTTATGCTCGACAAGTTTCAGAAAATTCCTGTACCCGGTGAAACCTTAAATTATGACAATCTAGAATTGACCGTTGTGTCTGCTTCTGGAGCGCGCCTAAACCAAATTCGCATACGCCGCCAGCAGCCACAAGGCAAGAAGTCTGTACATGTTTCCGATTCTGAACAAATGCCGATAATTCCCAGCAAGGATGATGTTTCCTTTGACAATGGAGGGCTATAGTTTTGCTCAACTTTAGTTGATTAGTGCTGGAAAAACCAATAGAAAAGAATGGCGCGAGGAGATCAAATTTACGTATTCCAAAAGTTTCTTAACTTTGAAGGGGTTTACCAACATCATGGTATTGACTGTGGAGACGGTAGTGTTATCCACTACCGCAAAAATACTGAAACAATTGAACGTACTTCTATGGCTACCTTTGCTCTAGGTGAAACAAAAATTTATGTCAGGCAGTACTCAGTTTGTTTAATTCCAGATGTCGTGATTCGTCGGGCAGAAAGTCGATTAGGGGAAAGGCAATATAACCTAATTTTTAATAACTGTGAACACTTTGCTAATTGGTGCAAAACTGGCAAAAGTGAGAGCCAGCAAGTCAAGGATTTTATTCCGGTAATTAGTAATACGAATATCGAGGGTTTGTACGAAGCTATAAAACAAGCACTTCAGGGAGCAAAGCAAGACGATACAACTCAGTTACTTAATCAAGCATTATCTGATCTCAGGGTGGTTTGGGATGAGATTCAACCTAAGTATAAACAGGAACTTAAAGAAATCAATGTCTGGCAGCAAGTGGCAATTCAAGCTCTTAAAAACAATCGAGAAGACTTAGCCCGTGCGGCTTTGATCCGGAAGCGGAACTATGAGAAAAGCGCGACGGACAAGAAAGCTCAACTAGACCAGTTAGCTAAGATGACAGAAACCTTGATTCGCAACCGTATGAACTGGCAACAAACTTAGTGGGTTGCTCAAGTCATTAGAAAACGACTTTGAGCGATTAGCTATCAGCAACCATAACTTATCGAGTCGATTTAATTTTATTACCCCTACTCCCTACTCCCTACTCCCTACTCCCTAAAATCTAGGACGAGGTACTTCCAGGAATTCAGAACTGCTATATATTCTTAGTATAGTTGTAAAGATCCAAAAAATTGAATGGAACGTGGTTTACTATGGTTACCTCTGCTAGCAGCATTTTGCTGGCTTGCCTGGTCAGGTTGGAACGAATACCAAAAGATTGAAGCTTATCGCCGCTGGGCTGAACAGTTTGAACGGGCAAAGTATGATATCTATGCGGTGCTTGGTCAGAAAGGCAGTGACCTGACTTGGGGTAAACCCACTAGAAATGAACCAATAAATCTAGAAACCTTTTCCCTCAAAGACGTTAAATCAATCAACTTGCTAGTTGATAATCAAGTGGTTGACTTAGAGCAACCACCGGATAAAGGTCGTGCGATCGCATTAGAATTTCAATTCCTCAAACCCATAGATCCAGTCAAAATTCCCTTTACAGAAATTCCGTTGGCAGTGGAGTGGGGAAAATATCTCCAGTCATTAACTATAGCGCTGGGTGAAGGGAATAGGGAATAGCTAACTTCGGATCTCGACATTGGGTAGCACCCTCAGCCATTAATCCCAGGTTACCCTGACAAGTCAGACCTGGGGCTGCTGGTGAGTTAAGCTAAAAACTTCACCAATTGCTCTAACTTCAACCAAGGGGCACCGCTAGCCATAACATCCTTTGCCAGAGCAATCCCTGCTGTATGGTCTTCGAGAGGTATAACACCGGCGACTTGAAGGGCTAATGAAGCATTTAATGCCACCACATCCTGCTGGGCTGGTGTTCCTTTACCTTGCAAAACATTCCGTAAAATTGCTCCATTTTCCGCTACATCACCGCCTCGTAGGGACTCAGTAGGAGCAGGAGTTAGACCGAGATGTTCTGGATTCAGACTCAAAAGTCGCACTTTACCCTCCGATAGCAGTGCCAAGTCAGTTTCATCTGCCAATCCCGCCTCATCTAATTTTTCCCTGCCATGGAGAACTATTGCGTTGGGAGTACCCATCAAACACAAGGATTGGGCTACAGTCTCTACAAAGTTGGGAGCATAAACACCGATTACCTGACCGGTAGGACGCAGGGGATTTACCAATGGTCCTAACAAGTTAAACACTGTCCGTACTTTGAGGGTTTGCCGTAACGGTGCCACTGCTTTCATGGCTGGATGCCAACCCCGAGCAAACAGAAAGGTTACCCCTACCTCACCCAGGGCTGCCTGAATCTTGTCCGGTGCTGCTGATAAATTTATTCCTAGGGCTTCGAGCACATCAGCGGAACCTACCTTACTAGAAGCAGAACGATTACCATGCTTAGCCACCAGCACTCCAGCTGCCGCCACTACAAAGGCTACTGCGGTAGAGATATTAAAGGTAGACGCGCCATCCCCACCGGTACCACAGGTATCAATAACGGGTTGGTTGTGTTCAATGGTTGTCTTCTGCAAAGACTGGGATTGTAGCACCTGAGCCATCCCTGCCAATTCTGTAGCCGACACTCCTTTAGCCTGGATAGCTGCTAAAAGTGCGCCAGATAACACAGTGGGAATTTCTTCATTCAACCATCCCTGCATCAGTTGTGATGCCTGGTCACTGGATAACGATTGCCCATCCAACAACTGTTGCAACAAACTGGGCCAGTTAGAAGAGGTTTTAACCATTATTATAGAAGCTGAGTATTTGATCTAGAAATGCGATCGCATTAACTATTCAATCACTATTTCCGAATTTCCGATCAATCTCTGACTAACAACGCTACAGCATAAGCGGCAATTCCCTCTTCACGTCCCACCGGACCCAACTTTTCATTAGTGGTTGCCTTAATGCCAATTTGGTCAGGCTTCAGGTCTAGGACTACACTTAAGCGATCGCGCATGGTCTTAATATGAGGCTTAAGCTTAGGACGCTCCGCCACCACCACCGAATCAATATTGCCAATCCCCCAGCCATGGGATTGGATCAACTGATTCACCTGATGCAACAATACCAAACTATCCGCACCCGCCCATTTTTCGTCAGTTGGGGGGAAATAATGACCAATATCGCCCAAACTCAAGGCTCCCAGCATGGCGTCCATGATGGCGTGAGTCAGGACATCTGCATCACTGTGACCGAGTAATCCCAATTCATGAGGAATTTCTACACCTCCGAGAATCAGACGGCGACCTTTGCCCAATTGATGGATATCGTAACCGTTGCCAATCCGAATAGTCATTTTTCCCACTAAATCCCCCGTTAACAGAGCAAGCGATCGAATTTTACCTGAAATTAGTGAGAATATACTGAGGTTTTTGGTCTGGTTTACCTATATCTTTTTGTACTCTTAATATTAATTTTTATTTCGATATCGAAAATTACTGGAACCTACAGTGTATTTACGGATATCTAGAGAACAAATATCCCAAATATATTACGAGGTTCAACAATGAAAAAAATCGGTTCTACTACTCTACTCATGTTCGCTACACTCTCGGGACTTCTGTTGTTTCCTTCTGAAGTGAAAGCGGATGAGCTCAGATACTGTTACAGTGTCCCTCGTTACTACGTTGAGCAGGATGCAGCTAACCATCGTGAAGCTTACGATGATGGTTATCAGGAGGGGCGACGTGATGCCAGGAGGGGTATAGCTTATGAAGAGCGCACCGCAGGGGGCGAGTTTAGTCGTGGCTATCGTCATGGATATTACGGTCGCCGCTACAGAGGTCAGCGGCGTCAGGTTGCAGACCGCCGTAAGTACTACAACACCAGGGAGTGTCGTACCTACAACTATAACGATAAGGAGAATATGAAAGATGTTTTGGGCAGGATTTTGCACCAATTTGAAAGGGATCTGCGTTGGGATATGAACTGGAACAACAATCCTCAACGGTACGAGGAAAGCTACGACGAGCGAAGCCGAGACAGAAACTCTCAAATATATCGATATCCAAGATAGTTGTGGCTCTCTAGCATATGACTATGGTGCTGCTACTACCTTATGACTGAAGTTCCCCCAAAGTTTGAGCTACTCTAAACCTCAATCCCAAGCTCTGTGGCGTTCCTAGGCTTGCCGGTACTTATTGCGCTCTGGGTACCGTCTTATTGAGAATGCTCACAACGTTGAGCTGAAGGGCGTTTGAGCGATGCAGCGCGGTCTTGGGGGTTTCCCCCATGAGCGACTGCATCAAGAAGCGATTTGGTTCTCGAATAAAAATGCGACCAGTGCCTATAGTTGGATTATATTCCAATTGCAGACATACTTCAAGAACCAACATGGGTACACAATTTTTTGGCTCAATCACTATATCCCTTATGGGGAGAGCCTTTAACTGCTCTAGTAGTACAAATGAACGGGGGAACTTCAGTTATGAAAGCTTTGGGGAGTTGGTAGTGGTACACAATTGGTGATTTTAGCTTCCGTTACCTTTACCAGACCGTAGCCAAACCACTAGATCTTTCCCACTACCACTGAGTTTAATGGCCGCAAACGTTAATTATAGGGGTCACCCTCAGGCAAACAGAGGGAAATACGCTTCTGCTTGATGCGCTCTTCTTCCAGAAAGAGGTCTTCAATTTCCTTAACAACTTCTTCGGAGATGTCGATGGCTTTGGCCATCTTGCGGATGGTTGCCTTTTCCCCTTCCGCATATTCTGCATCCGAAGCAGCCGCCTTGATGGCAAAGTAAATCACTGCTCTACGACCCTTGCTGGTGACATTGTTACTGGTCACGACTTCCGAGATGTCTTCGTTGGCGGGATAGGTTTCTAGCTCTTTCAATAAGGACTCTGGTGCTCCAGCGGTTGCTCCCCGTCCAATCACCCACTTTCTCTCGGCTTCTGAGAGTTCTCCATCACCATTGGCAGCAATAAGAAGGGACTTTAGAAAGGTGCCGAGCTCTATAAAGCTGGAGAGCTCTTCGACATTAGCCATTTTATCGAGATCCCAGTCCCAAAGTTCCTTGTAATACCACTTGGATATGGTTGCCCGTATCGCAGCAATATCTGTTGTACCTGTTGTCATTTTATTCTCCTGAATTTTCGTTTAAAGACTGAACAGATTCTAGATATCTAGAATCTGTCTTCACTTTCTGTCTGCCTACAGTTAGCGGGTAGAAAAGTTGCTAAGTGTAGCAGACTTAGGACTTAGTAAGTTTAGGGGGTTTTACCCCCCCCTCCCCTCAAATCTGGGGGGTATAGCGCTACGCGCAAGTGAGAAGTCAGAAGTCAGAAGTCAGAAGTAAGCTATGATTAAGTTTCGGAGTTTAGTAATGTCCTAATCTTAATGGGTAGTGCTATAATTCTCAGAAATTCCCCCTAGTTTCTAGGATTTAGGGGGCAATGGTGAAGTCCTGAGAATTTAAGTAAATTGGGTTCAGGTTTTAAAATATAATAAAAAAATTATTTTGTCAAGGATTAATTTATAAATATTTACAAACCTCTCATTTTTTTGCTATTTTTAGTTGAAACATTGTAGTCAATTATTTATATGCCAGGATAATTTTCGAGGGTATTGTGTGTTCGAGTTGGCGTACGGCAAGGGTTCCGGCGACAGAGCCAAAGCACAATTTAATTGGGTGCGGCTCTTTTAAAAAGACAAAGAATAAGGTTTAGACAGGTATAGCAAGAGTAGGAGGAGCATTAGTAGAGCAACAAGCTTGAAAGAGTCGTTTCATTAAAGGAATACCATCAAGATACAAAGCAGAACTGATTGGGGCAGCAGTTCCAGAGCTTCAAAGCTATTTGGGATAGCTGGCGGTTTGATTTCCATGGTTCTACACTACTACTCATCCTTCCCTTTTTGTCAACCCCATCACCTGAATGCTTACAATAAGATTATTTAAAAGTTCTCGCAAATGATGGCGATAAATCCCTGATTCTGTGGGGGCGGTTTCTAAAAGATTCTCCATAGTCATGTTGGGATTTTTGCTAAGAGTAGAGAAAGCCAGGTTCAACAAATAAGGATTTCCCCCTACCATTCCCATTAATTTTTGCCCTGATTCAATCGATAAACTTAAACCATAACGCCCAGCTAAACTCTGAATTTTATCTAAGTAAAAATCAGTTAAATCTACAGGATATCCCACATTAAAAGGAGACTGATTGATATCCAATTCAATATAAACTTCCGTAGAATAAACGACAATCAAGCGCAATTTATTCCAAGGATCATTATTTTTGGAATCTTCATGCCAAGTGCGCAGCAACCCTAGAAATTCGCCAGCTACTTGTTGATAAGCAAACACTCGGTCTACTTCATCCAAGCACAAAACTATAGGAGTGGATAAAGATGCTAACAGATACTGCTCAAAATATCGTTGACAATTTACCTTACTATATAACCGTTTACTCCAATACTTATCCAACTGGTCTGATAACCCCAAGTTGTCACCAACTCGTACACAAAACGACTGTAAAAATATATCCAAGTCATGGCAAGGTAACTGATTCAGATTTAAATAAACCGTGCCATAACCCCTAGATTTAGCATAATCAAGAATCCGATGACTGAGTAAGGTTTTACCCATCAGCTTCGGTGCTTTAATCCGAATTAGCTGCCCTGGTTGTAAAATCTTTTGATAACACTCAGCATCTTGGGGACGTTCTATATAAAATTCTTCAACTTTAGCGGTTGTCTGTGGTTGATTATTAGTGCTATTTGTGCTATTATTAGAGTTAGTATTATAGTTTGGTAATTCAATACCGAGTAATGCTAAAAATTCTGGTATAGACTGAGGGCGACCGCTAGCCACCAAGTTCATGCCATGGAGAATGGCTCGATTTATGCGATCGCTAATCTGGGGATTAAGATGGTTTGCTGGTGGTAATACAGCTCCCTCAGCCCGCTCATCAGCTGGTACTGGTTCATTTCCAGTTAAGAGAACATACAAGGTAGCGGCCAAAGCATAAACATCGGTGTAGGGACCGAGTTGCGCTCGCCACTGATATTGTTCCAGAGGAGAATAACCTGGAGTCACAGCACAAAGATGAGTTTGTGTAACCCCAGGGACAAACTTAGTGGCAATACCCAAATCAATCAACACGGCACCAGAACCATCCTGACCCACCATGATGTTATTAGGTTTAACATCTCTATGGAGCAACCCTTGCTGATGAATGTCCCAGAGGGCGCTACCAATTTGCTGGATGTAGAGCAAGGCTTTCTCTTCCGAAAGCACACCCTGCCGTTTCACCAGATCCGACAAGGTTTCCCCCTCGATGTATTCCATGATTAGGCAGGGAAGTTCACCTTCTCGGATGATTTCTTCATATAAACGGACTAGATGAGGATTTCCACAGCTACATTGGGCTAACTTTATCGCTTCATTGGCGAATATTTTCCAAAATTCTAATAAATTATCTTGGCGGAGTACATGATTAAGGATAGTTTTAATAACGATGCGATCGCCTTTTTTAGTTCGGGCTAAATAGGTAATACCCAGCCCACCTTCTCCTAGTTTTTTTTCGATGGTGTACTTACCCTTTTGTAGCCGATAACCAGGAGGCCAGGTAATAGTACTTACAACGTTGCTGTGGTTAGGTCGCTGAGTAGTTGAGGGAGGTTTGTAGGGAGCATAAGGCTCTCCCACAGTAAAAGCTATTGGTTGTGTGGTGCTGCTATGACAAATTTTAGGGGAATTAAACCAGCGTTTAACTGCGTTATTTAACCGCTGCTTGAATTTCCCACAAACTGACCGATGCTTATTAGTCTTCATTGGAGATGCCCAACCTATCCAGGAGCTTAATTTGGTAGGGTTTATTTGGCCACACAAATAATTATAGCGTTTCTGATAATTATCAGAGCCATTCAATTTTATTCACCCTACACCCTACACCCTACACCCAACTCCCTAATTCCTAATCATCCTCCCAGCTATTGCTAAACGTATCAAAGGGTTCTGTGGCACCTGTCCAATTAAAATCATTAATTCGTAAACCAACTAAACCCCGTTGTTGAACGGGATTATAGCGCAATAAAATATTGTAGCTTCGACGAGAATACTCTAAAAAGAAGTCAGTACTAATTTCCTCATTTGTATCTAAATTTAGATAAGTTTGGAAACCGACTCGAAACGGACCATAGAGTTGTTGGGTAATACCAGCATTAAGGATTCGAGTATCTGCAACTCGGTCAAATAAAAATGGTGATGTGTTGCCTAAGGCTACTTGACTATAGCCGATATTAAAACCGGTATAGTCGAGAAAGGGTTTAGAAAAATGACCGAATTGCCCAGTTAAGCCAATGCTACCACGAAGAAATTCTTGAGAATCACCGTTACTATAGGCACTAGCCACACCGGTAATGGATGAATTTAGTTGAACATTTGGTAAAATTGGTGCTGGTGTATAGCGCATACCTTCTTCAGCAGTTGCTGGCAATATGTCACCTTGCCAAAGGGGTTGTGTCCAGTTTAGAGTTGCACTGCCTTGATAACGGGTTAAACTAATCCGATTGTTATCCCGAGGTGGCAGAGGTAGCAAGTCTGCTCGATCGGTGTTAGCGTTAATACGCTGAACGCCAGCTTGATATCTAATGGTCAAGCCGGTTTGCCCGATGGGAATTGTCGGTGATTCAAGTACACCACCAATACTACTCTGAACGGTTTGGAAACCCAAAGAGCCATTGAAAAGGCGATCGCGGTAGCTGGATTCCAAAGTTAAGCGATGAGGGTAAGTGGTGCCAATAGTTTGTCGGAGGCGCAAACTTCCCCTAGTTTCGTTTTCTAGATCATCAGGATCCAGACTAGTGAGTTCTGCGGAACCTACTAGTGTAGTGCGTGGCCCTAAGGAAGCATCAAGGTCAACCAGCAAGCCAAAGTTAGCGGGATCGATTACGCCACCACCTTCTGCATCATTATTCTCATCTTCATCATTGTCTCCAAGAATGGCTTTTTGAATATAAAACTGTGGTGTTAGACTGAACCTGACCGAGGGACTATCAACCACCTTGAAGCCACGCTGGATAAATACACCACCCCGGTCGTCATCATCATACCCAAAATCCAATAAACTCGGTTGCCGCTCACGGCGGTCAATCACAAACCGTTCACGAAATGTAGGCAAGGAAAACCCTTGATCAAACACCAGTCGAGGATTCTTAGCAATTACTTCATCTACTTCTGGAGAAATCCGCCGAAATCGAGCATTCTTGGTGCGCCACTCCAACTCTGGTGGGGAGAAGGGGTCATTGGTAATTCTGACATTAGTAGCAACTCCTTCTAACCCGTCAAACTCCACCCGGTCTGCTTCATAGCGGAATCGATTGATAGTCCCTTCGATGTCCGGGGATTCGATAGTGGTTGTGGTTGCCCCAGTTTCAGAATTGGGAATAATCCTAGCACCAAACTCAATGGCAAAGGCTCCGGGATTACTAATTCCAGCTAAGGGCTGGCTATTAATAATTCTGCGACTGACCGGTTGAGTTGGGGGGGTTGCCCCAGAATCTGAGTTTGCTCTGACAAATTCTCCCCTAGCCTTCAAAACCACACCAGTATCTTGAACAAAATAATACTCAAAGCGCTCTCCCTCTAACACCTGGTTACCACGAGTCAGAGCCACATTCCCATCCGCAACTACAATCTTATTAGGCAAGTTGACTTGCAAACGGTCAGCTTCTAGTAAGGCATCTTGAAACCGCAAGGTAACATTGCCCACCGCTGTAATCACTTGTCTAGTATCGTCATACTCCTGACGGTCTGAAGTCAGTTCAAGTATGTCTGGCTCATTAGTATCGAAGGTACTTGTGGGAGCAGTAACCTCGGAATCTAACTCCGAACCAGATTGGGGTTGAGACGAGTCTTGGTCTGAAGGTGGTGCAGTCTCGTCTAAGGAAGGTGGGTTAGATTGTTCAGGGATGATTAACTCAAACTCTCTAGTCTCTCCCCCCCGCTCTTGAGCTATAATACGCTTGCTCCTAGGCAATGGCAAAGGGCAATTTGGACTGATGCTCAAGGGGTCATCTGGCCTGGGTAAGGTTTCGAGAGTAGAACATCGTTTGGGGTAAGAGTTAACAGCAAAGAATCTTTCTTGATTCCCAGGCTCAGGTGTTAGCTCAGGTTTAAGCTGAATTGAAGTATGAATGGGCGATCGCGTAGTTTTGGGAAAGCCCCCTAAATCCCCCGAGCGAGCAATCCCTCCCTCGGGGGGACTTGGAAGGTTTTGTTCCCCCCAGCGAGGGATTGCTCGCTGGGGGGCTAGGGAGGCCGAATCATACCCAGAATCAGCAACCCCTGTCTCAGAAGTAACCGAGATTGATCGTGCTTCTGGAGTTGGACTCTTGAGTAAGGAGGTTAAATCAGGATGGAGTGGTTGCTCTATTGCTGGTTTTAGAAGAGATTGTTGCCACTGTTTTCCTTGCCCTAGTTGCCAATTGTCTTGGCTGTTTGTTATCCTTAGCAAGGTCTGGCCAACTGCTCGGGAAATAGGTAGACCTAAGCTAGCAGCGCTTTTGTCTGTGCCTAATATTGGTAAAGCCTCAACCTTGAGCTCTCCTGTCGGGTAGGGTTTGAGCAGTACCTGGTTTTTCTGTGTTTGGTACGGTGCCGAAACAGTTATTCTTTGAGATAATTTATCTAGGTCGCTAGTGGTCTGGGAAAGTTTAACAGTTTGAATAATTGCGGGTACGACCGGCGGCTGAACTGGCTGGGGCATGTTTCACTAATTGGCTGGTGTTTTACTATTCAGACCAACAATCCTTGACTCAATCCCCAAGATTGTAGTTCCAAATCGGTTATCGACAAAGACAGCCCATATTACTATTAATTAAGCACAAATACAAAACCACCCTATTCGAATAGGGTGGTTTTGTGTGGATAGTCCCTTGTTAAAGAGCTGTGGCTATCTCTAGTTGAGCGGTCGCTATTTACTCGAAATCCTTCCGCTTGGGGTTACGAGATGGGTCGTTTGACAAGAATCCAAAGACAAATAAGCCAATAAAGAAGCTAACGACTACATAAACAACGATTTTGAGGGTTACCATGTTGAGTTCTCCCAAGAAGATATGAAATACGGAAGATGAAGCACTACGTGAGACATGGCTCCGATGGTGAAAGTTCTAGGTTACCAACCCTAGAACTTTCACCATCGGAGCTTTTGACACGACTAACTTCATACTTTTTTAAGATCATACCTAAAGGTGGCTCCCATTTAACGTTTAATATCCTGAAAAGTGGGATAAAAGCTGGGTAAGCAGTCAGTGGTCAGTGATCAGTGGTCAGCCATCAGCCGTCAGCCATCAGCCGTCAGCCGTGAGCTTTTAGCTCACGCTACGGGAACAGCCGTCAGCTTATTTTATTCAAAAGCACCGATTGCGCTACGGAAAGGCTGCGCGAACATTAGCCTACGTAGCACAGGCTTCGACGCTGGGACTGATAGCTGATAGAACCTCAAGTAGGGTGGCCAAAGGCCTTTAGCTGATAGCTGATAACTGATAGCTGATAACTGATAGCTGATAACTGATAGCTGATAGCTGATAACTGATAGCTGATAACTGATAACTGAATGCTTACCCAAAGCCGATGAGCGGATTTGAACCGCCGACCGTCCGATTACGAATCGAATGCTCTACCACTGAGCTACATCGGCACCAGTTTATTAATATAGCAAATATTACTATAGCAATAGCAAATCAGTCAGCTAAGTTAGGGTAAAACATTAATGACAAACTCGAACTCAAAAAATCCTGACCCCAATCCCAAAGTCTCTAGGCCAAAAATGAATCCAGAGAAGTATGCCAGGCTAAAAGCAGAAGCTCAAAATCCCTACCGAGGCTTAAGAAAATTTATCTATATTGCCTTTGGTGCCTCTGGTTTTATCGGTGCCATGGTTTTTCTAGCCCAGTTAGCTGCTGGGAAATCTGTAGCGACTGCCATGCCTAACTTGGCTCTGCAAATTGGTGTAGTTATGTTGATGGTTTGGCTATTTCGCCTGGAAAATAAGGCAGAACGGAAATTATAATAGCAGGAAAACCATGACACTCCTTGGATCCACAGAGGAATCTCAGGGTATACTAATGGGACAAGAAGATTATGGAAGCCATGCAAGCCATGGTGAGCATAGCCTATCTAACGGCTCGGATTAGGTGCGAACTAAATGTTTAGGCTCGTCTAGATTTTACCGAAAAGCATCAATACACTCTACTAGACAAAAAATCTTTAGCTGGACAAAAGTAACCATCCTATCGGCTTGTTTGAAACACGATATGTAGCTGGTGTCATTCAGGGTCAACAAGCCTATTTGCTGACTAACCTAGTGAATGGTAAAAGTCAAACCCTGCTCCAGCCTCAAGGAATTTGGACAATCGGTCGGGGACGCCAGTCAGCAATACAGCTCCCCGAGAAGCGTTTGTCTAGAGATCATGCTGCTATTCAGCACATTCAGAAGCAGGGATTTTACTTAATTGACCTGAAGAGCACTAATGGTTCTTTTATCAATGGAAAACGAGTCAAAGGACCTCATCTGCTCCAGGATGGGGAGTATGTTCAACTTGCTAGCATTAGTTTTAGTTTTTTCTTTTGCAAACAGACTAAGACTGTAGACAACATTAGCTCAGATATCCTAGCCCAAATCGAAGCTTTAGCAGCAGAAAACAACTTAAGCAGTGTTCAAGCAACAATTGCCTCATCCTTATCTCAAGATCAGATCAGCCGAGATACTAACCCATTTCTAGAGCCGCAAGAAACAGACGTATTTGCCTCAGAAGACTCTGCACAAGAAATGCAAGAGCTTGAAGGAGCAACCTCCTCTGATGAACTCACTCCGGCTCAGCAGTTAGAAATTCTAGACCGCTTTTTAATTAGAAAGTACACTGAAGAAAAGTGAGTTGTAAGCATTAAGCTATCAGCGGTCAGTGGTCAGCCGTCAGCCGTGAGCTTTGTGGCACAGGCTTCCAGCCTGTGACTTCACTCAGCATTATTCCAATCCTTACCTGTTGTCTTTATCCAATAGCAAGTGGGAGGAACCACGGCAGCGCGGGCTGCATCGCTTATTCAAAAGCTGATAGCTGATAGCTGATAACTGATTGCTGATAGCTGATTGCTGATTGCTGATTGCTGATTGCTGATTGCTGATTGCTGATTGCTGATTGCTGATAACTAATAAATTAAGCCTCCTCATCTCCTGCTTCGATGCTATCTCCGTCCTTGCTATCCATAGGAGCCACTGAGTTAGCGGAAACTACTGCTCCCATGTCGAGGGCCTGACGTACTTGCTGCTCAATATTCTCAGCAAACTCGGGATGTTCAACTAAATACTTAACTGTATTATCCCGACCTTGAGCAATATTGTCTCCATTGTGGCTATACCAGGCTCCCTTGCGCAGAATGACTTTGGTTTGTTCTGCTAAATCCACCAGACACCCTAAGCGGGAAATCCCTTGGCCAAAAATAATGTCAAACTCTGCAATGCGGAAAGGAGGAGCAACTTTGTTTTTGGCAACTTTAACTTTAGCACGAATCCCATATTCCCCCTCGTTAGATTTTTTCAGGGTTTGAATGCGACGAATATCCAAGCGAACTGAAGCATAGAACTTAAGTGCATTACCACCCGTAGTCACCTCTGGGCTACCATAGGTGATGCCGATTTTTTGTCGTAGCTGATTGAGGAAAATAACAGTACACCCAGACTTACCAATGTTACCAGCAATTTTTCGCAGCGCTTTACTCATCAACCGCGCCTGTAACCCAACTTGGTTGTCACCCATTTCCCCCTCAATTTCTGCACGGGGTACCAAAGCAGCTACGGAGTCAATAACAACGATATCCACTGCCGCAGAACGAACCAGTTGATCCACAATTTCTAGGGCTGATTCCCCTGTGTCAGGTTGAGATACTAAAAGGTTTTCGATGTCAACCCCCAAAGCGGCAGAGTAGGTAGGATCAAGGGCGTGTTCTGCATCAACAAACGCTGCAACTCCCCCAGATTTTTGGACTTCTGAGACAGCATGCAAGGCTAAGGTTGTCTTACCAGAGCTTTCTGGACCATAAATTTCTATAATGCGACCTTTTGGCAGACCACCCCCCAAGGCTAAATCTAGGGTAATTGCCCCACTCCGAATTGTTTCCACTTTCATGCGGGTGGCATCACCCAAGCGCATGATGGCACCTTTACCAAAACTACGCTCAATTTGTTTTAGTACCAGGTTCAGAGCTTTTTCTTTTTCGGGACTGTTTGTGATTGGGGTAGCCATGGATGCCTCAAAAAATTTACTGTATCGGGACGGGTTTTGTAGTTTTAATTCTCCCCCTAAAGAAACATGGGGGATTGAAAGGGGATGTTGCTCAAGGAATTATAGACTATAATTAATGATCCATTTTAACTGTTTAAGCTCCTTGAGCTGCTATGAGAAACTGATATAACTCGGTAGAAACCGTGTTAAAGTTCCCTTCCTGCTTCCTCCAGATTATCTGGGTTTCATAGGGTGTCGGCACTTCCTATTCCACAGGCTTAAACCGAGAAGCCCTCGGCAT
>NZ_JAAHHM010000170.1:0-11525 GCF_010692445.1 Moorena sp. SIO3E8
CAACGATGTCAATCTTTCAAGCTCACTAAGAAATTATTTGAATTATTTATTGAATATCGATTATTTACTATGCCTAATTTAGGCACTTATGAGGCTTTCTCTATTATCATTTAGGAGTAGTATAGAAGCTAAAACCCTTATAACTACGTCCAAGGTCAGGCCAAACTAGTATGTATCTTTTTGTAACATATCGGCTGAAAGTATTACCCAATAAGGATTTTAGCTTGCATGTCACCCCCTCAGGTTTTTTTCTTTCCCTACCATCGTATCTCTGGCTTTTCGTCCAACATCATTGCGAGTGCCACCACTAATTTTTCGACGGGTGACAAATTCTCGGATGTCAGAGGAGGCTGCATTGTTGTGGAGTGGAATATCCGGATAATCAAGAACCCTCAGAAGCTGTTTCTTGTTTTTCCTAAATCAGATCTTGGTGTTATTGAGGGTGGGGTGTTGCAAATAGCACCGACCTTTAACCTCATCAAAGCGAGCCGATAAATACTTCTTGTGCTGCTCACTGGGAGTCTTTGGGTAGGTTTAATGCTCTTGGTAATAGTCCCACAAGAGGGTTTGGACTTCTTCAATTTGGGCGCGAAACACAGCGGTGCTCCCCTGTAATTTGCGGATGGCTCGTTCAGCATGAACCCAGCACAAGGCATGGACCAGGAGATTAAACTGGCCTGCACCATCGGAAAGAATCACCAACCTCTGACTAACTCCCGCCTCAATCAAACCTCCCAGCAGAGCCGCTTGTGTGACCAACCGAACCCCCAAAGGCGTGACTATACCGATAGAATCCAAATATTGATTCCAGGCTTGGGTGCTATTGGCCAAGACAAAGGAAGTCAAACTCCAAAACCTTCCATTGCTTTTTCCCTAATTTATAGCTCTGTAAATACTTGCGGGAACACTCCCCCACGTACATAGCTTGGTTTATTGCCGTGGAGTTGCTCCAAAAAGTTGCTCCGACTCTTGCTCAGAGTACTGGCAAAGTAACTAAACCACTCATTGCCAATCACTGTGCAATACCCATTCTTACCTCCCTGGCGGGCTCCGGTATCATCCGTGTGAATGTACTTTGAGTAGCCCAAGCCTGTTTCTAACACTGAGGCAAGTTCGAGATGAAACTCCTCTAGTTTTTCGGTTAATATTCGATTAACTTGGCCTACTGAGATATCGATTCCCCAATCTTTTAGCTGTTGATATATCAACGGTTGCGGCACTCGATTTTGGTAGTGTTCATGCAAGATATAACCTACCAACTCCGGACCATAATGACCCGTCAAGCTATACTCTCGCGGCAACTGGGCACAAATAACACTCCCATCCTCTAAAACGTACTCTGCCAACAAAAATCGAATATTGTTGCGCTTTATACATAGTTAAAGGACATCATATTCCCGATACCCATTGAATCTTGCTCCTTCTGGCAACTCCTCTAGGTCTATTTTGCGTTCTTCATTGACCACGAACCCCTGTTTCTTACTGCTATGGGCAGAACCAGGTCGTTTGCTACTCTGTTGCTGAGACTCAATGCCTTGGTTTAGTTTACTCGCTTTTAACTGGGGCTTCTTGCTCAGTTTCTTTTTCTGCCGTAACTCTTCTTCTAATTGACTGATGCGTTCGGTTAACTCTTTTAGCTGTTTCTCTAATGCTTGATTCTGCTGAGCCAACAACCCTATTATTGCTTGCTGCTGTTGCACAAACAAGCGCAGACGTTCCTCCTCTGGGAGGTCGGTTGTTTCGTCAAGAGTGGCCAGCACAGGAATTTCAGTCATATTTCTGTTAGACGACCAGATTTACGTACTTTTGGCAAGGGGGCTGCCAACATAGATCCCTTCACAGGGGGTGCAGGGGTAATTGAGAAGTTACGATAGTTCCTCATTTTGTCTTAGGGAGTATTGAGGTAGGAGTCTTCAAAGCCATCGTGCTTAATGCTGTACCAAATCTTGCTGTCTGTATCGGTAGCGACAACCACAACTTTGCCTTCATGGGGAATAGTGTTAACCAATTGAAGCTTGTCTTGGAGTAGATGCATAACCTTTGCTGTAATTACCAGAAATTACTTTACATAATCTCGTTAATAATGCCAAAAACTCCAAAATTTAACATTTTTTTAAAGTTTTTTTTTGCATAACTATTGCCTGTTTACACAAACAAACTCCAAAATTTAACATTTTTATTTTCTATATTTATCTTTGATCACCAACTAAAACTTAGTCTTCGTCCATCAAGGCAGAGAACAGGTAACAATAGTAAATAAATACGATGATTGTTTTTGTGTTCTCCTAAATCAGGATTGTTTTTAATGAGCTATTTAGAATAGCTATAGCAGTTTCCAATCTTGTTCCTCAACGACGGAAGTGACCAAATCCCCCAAAGTTCTACCTTTACCCGCAATCGACGCAGGGGGAGTCCGGCGCAATACTTTTGGTTCAGTATCGGAAAGAATCGTCACAATTACACGAGCTTTGGATACTTTTGGTGCATCTGTTAACCATTGAACTTGACCATTTAAGGGTAATGGCTTCATAGCTTTTAAGCATTGGTATTTCCTACTTTAAACGCTAATGTTGGATGGAAATAAAAAGCATTTCTCCATCTCCAAAATTACCATGAAAAATATTCGAGAGGAGCAATTGCAAGGATTGCCCAAACTATAGCGTTTTCTAGTCTAATGAGATACACAAGATTTTTTCTGTGTTCCCTGTTCCCTGCTCCCTGTTCCCAGATCCGCTGTTCCCTATTCCCTGCTCCCTGCTCCCTGCTCCCTATTCCCTAAAACGAAGGTACCCGATCGGGTACTGCTAACAGTCTGACTGATGAGCCACACTAGAAGTAGGGAGTATGAAGGGAGGATCGCATTTATGACATTTCAGGCAACTTTCTGGGCAGCTATTGCATCATATAGCATCAGGATTAGGAATAATGTTACGTTTTGTTGCAATTAAGGGAAAATGTCAATTGCATAATGTGTAGCTATTAAGTCGATAAATTATATAGAGGCTGTATATCCTATAGAGCCTCTAGTTGTCAGGTATGTCGATCTGGCAGATATCGCGGTGCCATCTGACAAAAGTCAATTCGTCTACCGGGGGGAATTTTAATGACAGTCAATTTCGGCAGATTTTTTCGGGTCTGTAATCCCAGTAAAACCCTAAATGTGGGGAGGGCTGAAGACCAACAATATTACATTGATTTTGCCAAGGTGCGGGGCAGCAATATTATTCGAGAACTCAGACGCACCATTACCTTCTCAGAAGACGAGCCGACCTGTCAGTTGTTTACGGGACACATGGGCTGTGGCAAGTCTACGGAGTTATCGCGATTGAAACGGGAATTAGAACAACAGGGATTTCATGTCGTTTATTTTGAGTCCTCTAATGACTTGGACCTGGCCGATGTAGAGATCAGTGATATTTTGCTGACCATTGCTCGTCAGGTGATTCAAAGTCTGGAGCAAGCTAAAATTAAACTCCAACCCACCCGCTTCCAATCCTTAGTGCAAGGGGCGGCTAAGTTGTTAAACTCCGAGGTGACCGGGTTAAAAGTCAACGTTCCTGAGTTTGGTGAGATTGGCCTCAGCTCACAAGAGGACGAGTCTTCCCTAGCCTTTGGGATTGGGGAAATTACCACCAAAGCGAAGAATTCTAAGGACATTCGCTCCCTATTGCGACAACATCTAGAGCCACGGGTCAACAATATTGTAGAAGCGATTAATACAGAACTGATTGAACCCGCTCAACAGCAGCTGCAAAAGCAGGGTAAAGCTGGACTAGTGGTGATTGTGGATAATCTTGACCGGATCCATAATAAACCTAAGTCAGGGCAACGCAATCAGCCAGAATATTTGTTTGTAGACCAGGGGGAGTATCTTAATCAACTCAAATGCCATGTGGTATACACGATTCCCCTGATTTTGGCATTTTCCAATGACCAAGAAAACCTCAGGAATCGCTTTGGTTCTGAGCACCTACTGTTACCGATGGTACAGGTACAAGAACCAGATGGTAGTCCCAGTGATGCCGGAATTGCTTTGCTGCGACAGATGATCTTAGCCAGAGCCTTCCCAGATGTGGAGCCAGAGCAACGGCTCAGTTTAATTACAAAAGTGTTTGATACCCCACAGACATTGGATCGCCTGTGTCTAGTTAGTGGGGGTCATGTCAGGAATTTGCTGGTGCTGCTCCGGAACTGCCTCAGGAAAGACGAACCGCCTTTATCTCGTAACTTGGTAGACAGTGTGATTAGTCAGCGTCGCAATGAATTGAGCAGGGCAATTACACCGGATGAGTGGGAATTGCTCAGACATGTGGCTGAACACAAAACTGTTAGGGGTGAGGAGGAATACCAAATCCTGTTGAAGAGTTTGTTTGTGTTTGAGTATTGTAATGGTCACGGATGCTGGTATGATATCAATCCGGTGTTAGCTGATGCCAAGGAGTTGAATGGAAACTAGACTTCGCGGCAGTTGTCGGGAACAGGGAACAGGGAACAGGGAACAGTGGACAAGAATTGACGCAAACAGTATCAGGAAAATACTTTTGCAAGAGGTCTACTAAATTCAAGGTAAGCATATGCTTCCCAGCGTCGAAGCCTGTGCCACGCTACTTGAGGTGCTATCAGCCGTCAGCTATCAGCTATCAGCCATCAGCTATTAACATTAACTTGTGCCTGCAATCACTCAGTTCAATGACTCTTTGTGCGGTTCGAGGGCGTAAATGAATTCATAAAAATTTCATAATTATGAGGTACATTTTTTTTACCACTCCCTCCCTTATCAGCTCCCTACTCCATACTCCCTACTCCCTAATTCCTAATTCCTAATCCCTGTTCCCTGTTCCCTGTTCCCTGTTCCCTAAAACCCAAAACTCTGTACCTCACCCAATTAAAAACCGCTATTAGAATGCTAGATACAACCGTAAATCACAACCAAGATTCCCTCAGAGAACTAATCCGACTGATTACGTTTTCTCAGGGAGAATTTTCCTTGATTTTAGCGGTTGGTAACTATGGGATATTGAGGAGACAAATTAGTGAGCAGTTGCAGGAGCAATGTTCTATTCCGATCAGGGAGCTGGTCTTAGAGCAATCGGTTAAAACTCTCTATACCACTATTGTGGAAGAGCTAGGTCTGCAACAGCCAGAGGCATTAATGGTATCTGGGATAGACTCAGTAAGTTGCATTGAGGAAGTGCTGACAGCAACCAACCAGATTCGGGAAGAGTTTCGGAACTTTCGGTTTCCACTGGTGTTGTGGGTGACGGATAAGTTGCTGCAAATGCTAATTCGGTCAGTGCCAGATTTCCACAGTTGGTCAAGCTGTGTTGAGTTTGTGATTAGCAGCGGTCAATTAATTGAGTTTATTGAGCAAACCACTGATCAGGTGTTTGCCAAGGTGGTAGCCTCCCGTGAAACTGAGTTTTTGCACAGTAGTACTCTGAATTTAAACAAAGGCTCTGCATCCTATGTTGAATTAGAGTCAGCACGACAGGAGCTGGAAAAGCGGGGAGAGGCCTTAGCCCCTGAGTTAGAAGCGAGTTTGGAATTTGTGCTGGGTCGAGTGGCTGATAATTGTCAAGAAGAGTCTCGACAGCATTATGAGCGCAGTTTAGCTCTGTGGAAACAAACCGATAACCTGGAACGCCGTGGACATGTATTATTCTGTTTAGGCTTGTGGTGGGCTGGTTATGGACTGTGGCATCAAGCTGAGAAGGAGCAAGCTTGTGAACAAGCAAAAGTTTATTTTCAGGAATCGGTTGAGGGTCTTGAGCAGGCTAACCGCCTCGACTTAGCTGCCAAATATATTAATTTTTGGGGAGATACACTTCAGCGGCAGTCAGATTGGGAGCAGTTAAAGACAGTTGCCGAAAAAGCCTTGGCGCTCCATCAAACCTATTCTGATCCGTTCAGAATGGCACGAGCTTATGGCTTTTTGGCTGAAGTAGCCCTAGCCAAATCAGCCTTTAAAAAAGCGCAAGAGTATTCCAAACAAGCGCTTTTTCTGAGCTCAACGGCATCAGCTAATATAGTCAATCCCTCACCGGAACAAGAAACTTTCTTAGACTGGCACAAGTCTTTTGCCCAGGGTTGGTATTTATTTTCCTTGGGACGAGCACTGCTTGGGACTATGCGGACGCAAAAACATCTTGGTCAATTACAAGCAGCACTTTATAACTTGGAAACCGCTAGAGCAGAAACCAAACCCCACTATGATCCAGAACTTTATATTGGTATCTTGAAGGAATTACATCAGGTCTATTGCCAACAAGGGGACTATCTCACTGCCTTTGAGATTAAACAAGACCAACAGGGGATTGAGAGCCGGTTTGGGTTTCGGGCATTCATTGGTGCTGGTCGATTGCAGCCCAAGCAGCAGGTAACTAACCCAGTTTTAGCAACGGTTGAGTGCTCAAAAACCATAGCGCCAGAAATTGCGGCTTCTGGCAGGGAACACCATATTAATCGCCTGATTGAGCGCATGGAACAGGTGGGCTCTAGACTAACTGTGATTCATGGACAGTCCGGGGCGGGGAAAAGCTCAATGATTGAGGCGGGATTAATACCAGCATTAGAACGGCAAACCATTAATACCCGTCGGGTATTACCGGTTTTGCAGCGAGTTTATAGGAATTGGATTCAAGCACTAGGCAAATCCTTAATAAACACTCTGGAGAAGAGAGTAAATTTAACCTCTGTGGCTGGTAACCTTGATTCCACCAACCTCATTCTTGAGCAGTTGCGCAAAAATGCTAGGCAAAATTTGCTTACTGTTTTAATTTTTGACCAGTTTGAAGAGTTTTTATCCGTTTGCTCAAACCCCAACCAGAGGCGAGGTTTTTATGAATTTTTGCGAGACTGTCTGAATATTCCTTATGTAAAGGTAATCTTGTCTATGCGAGAGGATTATTTACATTGGCTGTTGGAATGTAATAAGTTTGGAATCGATTTAGAGGTTATTAATAACAATATTTTAGATAAGAGAATTCTGTTTCACTTGGGTAATCTTACCCCAGCAGATGCCAAATTATATCTTCAACGCTTAACGGAGCAAGCTCAGTTTCCCTTAGAGCAAGCACTGATTGATAAATTAGTGGAGGATTTAGGTAAAGAATTAGGGGAGATTCGACCAATTGAGTTGCAAGTGGTAGGGGCGCAACTGGAACGAAACCAAATTACCACCCTAGAACACTATCAACACCTAGGAGATAACCCAAAAGCTGAATTAGTCAACCAATACTTAGAAGAAGTAGTGGAAGCCTGTGGTTCCGAGAACAAACGGGTTGCTGAATTAGTGTTGTACTTGCTAACGGATGAAAACAACACCCGCCCCCTCAAAAATCGCCATGATTTGGAAAAAGAATTAAAAGCCTTGGCGGCTGATGTAGAAACAGAGCTAAAACGATTAGATTTAGTGTTGGAAATTTTTGTGAAATCCGGCTTAGTGCTGCTGTTAAGAGAATTTTATGGTAATCGCTATCAATTAGTCCATGATTATCTGGTCGATTTCATTCGACAAAGAAAAGGGGCTGACATCATAGCCGAACTTAAAGCTGACATCAGAGCAGAACTTGAAAAAGAACGAGCAGAACTTGAAAAAGAGCGAGAGGCGCGACAACGGCTTCGGAAATCGTTGCTGACCGGGTTAGGGGGATTTAGCGTGGTGATTACTATACTAGCTATTGTAATCTGGCAGTTGCAATCGGAAAAATTTTACCAAAGACAGGCGACCCTGGCTAAACTCAACGCTGACTATCAGCTCTCTCTTCTGGAAAAAAATCAGCTTGATGCCCTTTTAAGCAGCATCAAGGGAGGGAAACGATTAAACCATAAAATAGCTAAATCAGACATTGAAAAAGAGACTTTATATAACCTCTGGCAAACAGTCCACTTAACCCAAGAACGCAATCGTTTAGAGGGACATCAAGGTAGTGTCTTGAGTGTTAGTGTCAGTTCTGATAATCAGCTCATTGCCTCAGCTAGCTCTGATCAAACCATTAAACTGTGGAGTCGTGATGGCCAATTGCTGAATAGCTTAGAAGGACATCGGAATATAGTGTGGTGCGTCAGTTTTAGCCCTGATAATCAAATTATTGCTTCTGCCAGTAAAGACAAAACCGTTAAACTTTGGGGTCGGGATGGCACCTTAATTAATACCTTGACCGGACATAGCAAGGGGGTGAAGTGGGTAAGTTTTAGCCCGGATGGTCAGACCATTGCTTCTGCCAGTGGTGATAAAACGGTTAAACTCTGGAACCGTGATGGGACTTTGCTAAAAACCTTGACAGAACATCAGGATGCTGTTTTGAGCGTTAGTTTTAGCAATGACGGAGAGTTAATTGCTTCCGCCAGTAAGGACAAAACCGTCAAACTCTGGAGTCGTGATGGCAGGTTAATTAACACCTTGAGGGGACATGACCAGGCTGTTTGGAGTGTAATTTTCAGTCCCAATAGTCAGACCATTGCTTCAGCTAGTGATGATCAGACCGTGAAACTTTGGAACCGTGATGGAATATTAGACAAAACCTTGCTAGGACATGATCATGCTATCAACAGCGTCAGCTTTAGTCCTGATGGTGAGTTGATTGCCTCAGGGACTAGTGACGGAAAAATAAAACTCTGGACTGATAATGGTACACCAATTTCAACCCTTCCTGGTCATAAAAATACTGTCAATCAGGTTAGTTTCACTCCTGACGGTAAGATGCTAGCCTCAGCTAGTCTTGATTTCACTGTCAAACTTTGGAATCTTGAGGGAATCTTGCCTAAGGTTTTCCAACCTACCACTTATACAGTCTATGGTTATGGTGCTAGTTTTAGCCCGGATGGTGAGATAATTGCTTCTGGTAGTCGAGATGATAACACGGTTAAACTCTGGAACCCGGAGAAGCAGATTAGGGAACTTACCCTCGAGGGACATCAAGGTTTTGTGAATGGGGTTGATTTCAGTCCCGATGGTCAGTTAATTGCCACCGCCAGTAATGACAGGACGGTGAAACTCTGGAATCGCCAGGGCAAACTGCTACTTACTCTAGAGGGACATAGGGATCGAGTTAATAGCGTGAGTTTCAGTCCTGATAGTCAAATCATTGCCTCTGCGAGTGAGGATAGCACAGTGAAACTCTGGACCAGGGAAGGGAAATTGCTACGTACTTTAAAGGGACATGAAGAGGCAATAAATCGCGTTAGTTTCAGTGCCGATGGTCAGTTAATTGCCTCTGCCAGTGATGACAAGACGGTGAAACTCTGGAACCAGGACGGCACTCTAATTACTACCCTTCCTGGGGATAGGAAGTTGTCCTCGGTTAGTTTCAGCCCCGATGGTGAGCGGATTGTGGCAGGTGCTGCTGGTGGTTCTATCGTAATTTGGAGTCGTAAAGACATCTCTTGGCAGCAATTTGAGTCTGAAAAAGGAGTAGGGCATACAAAAACTGTTTATGATGTCAGTTTCCACCCCAAGGGAGACCTTATTGCTTCTGCTAGTGAAGATGGCACAGTTAAACTCTGGCACCCCAATGGAATTTTAATCGGAAGCTTAACCCAGGGGTCTGAACCTGTGGAGTCTGTGAATTTTAGTCCAGAGGGTGAAACCCTAGTCTGGATTAACGCACCTAATCGAGTGAGTATTTGGAATTTAGATTACAGTCAATTAAACGATGTGAATTCCTTACTGAAGCGTGGTTGTGATCAGATCGGTAATTATCTTAAAAATAACCCGAACTTCAAAAAAGAAGACAAAAAAGAAGACAAAAAACTCTGTGAGGGAATTGAGGAGCAAGAGTAAATTAGGTGGAATATATAGCATTTATCATAGTAATGAGGTACACAAGATTTTTTCCCTGTTCCCAAATCCGCTGTTCCCTATTGCTTACTCCCTAAAACCCACAACTTGTGTAACTCACCCAATTAAAAACGGCTATATATAATCAATCTCTAGCTGAAGCGGACTCTACTGAAGTCCCGATTGTGGCTTGTCGTAGCGTGGCGGGATAGGATCGTGGTCTCCAGGCTCTCTAGCTCCAGCAGCGGTATCAAATATAGTGTATTTAAGGAATGAAACATCCTCCAATAGACTATTCTCACTATAGTCAGGTTCGGTGATTAAGTTCCAGGAAGCTGTCTCCATAGCTAAAACCTGACTAGCAGTGATTGTCGATACTGCTGTCATCCCTAGTAGGGAAAGAATTTTGTAACGTTTCATAAGTGGACTCCGTGGGTTCTCTGCTAATTCCAACTCGATTCATATATACATTTATCCCAGATTGATGGCTCAGATCAGGATATTTCCTAGGTTTGTGGATCAGATCAGGAAATTTTGTGAGCGTAGAATATCGTAGCTTTGGCGGCCTTGACGAATCAGCAGAAGGAAAGTTCCCCATGAAGAATGAAGAATGAAGAATTAAGAATTAAGAAGTCTGGCTTCTGGCTTCTGGCTTCTGGCTTCTGGCTTCTGGCTTCTGGCTTCTGGCTTCTGGCTTCTGGCTTCTACATTCTGGCTTCTGGCTTCTGGCTTCTGGCTTCTGGCTTCTGGCTTCTACCTCCTACATTCATTCTACATTATCCATTGTTAATTATCCATTGTTAATTGTCCCTTCTTAATTCTCCATTCTACATTCTTAATTCTACATTCTCAATTCTCCATTCTTAATTCGTAAGCATTTAGCTATCAGCTATCAGCTATCAGCTATCAGCTATCAGCTATTAGCTATCAGTTATCAGTTATCAGTTATCAGCTATCAGCTATCAGCTTTTGAAGAAAACAGCTAAGGATTAGTTTAATTTGAGGAAAGTCTTTTCAATAAAACAGGTAAGGATTAGTTTAATAGTCACGAAAGAGGTTGATTTTAAGCTGACCACTGACCGCTGACCGCTGAATGCTTACCTCAATTCTCCATTCTACATTCTTAATTCTCCATTCTCAATTCTCCATTCTTAATTCTCCATTCTTAATTCTACATTCTTAATTCTCCATTCTACATTCTAAGAACGTTTGACTTTCGAGCAGAGCTGATTCAATAAGTCCTTTGGAATGGCCTCAAAATTTTCTAACAGAAAATCCATTAAGGCCAGATGATGCAAGGAATCGGACGAGGGAGTTTTATAGCGAGGACCTTGGGCCAGCCAGCTGTTGACAGCGTAACTTGAGCGGCAGCAGATGTTAGCGATGTCTTCTTGATTAACTTGCCATTTCCAGTAAAACTCCTGGGGGGTCATGGACAGTCGGCAGTTGCTGTATAGGTAGATCAAGATTTCCTCTCGCTCAGTGATGGGATTAGGATAGGCATGTTCCCATGTGGATTGGCTCCTGGAAATTTGGGCAAGGCGGTCTAGGGCTCGCTGACAGTGAATCAGATGATTCAGATGGTCATTTGAGCGATTTGTTGGCATGATGGAATTACCTGGGCGACCGATGAAGGCGCTCAAAGGAGTGAGAATTCCATAATTCTCCATAGAGGCTAGAGTTCAAGCGAAGTTCCCACCCGAAGGGGCGCTGCGAGATGGATATATCCGGCTTCTGAGCTAGAATA
>NZ_JAAHHM010000171.1:0-11447 GCF_010692445.1 Moorena sp. SIO3E8
GCCAAAGCGAGCTGATGTTTTCTAGTCTTCGTCTTTGTTCGATTGTCAGCAGCACTTTATCTCTACGACCTCTTCCCATTTTTTTGACCTCAAATAATGATCCTTCTATTGCACTATTTTAGCTGTGCCAGTCCAGTAGGGTGTGTTAGCCGATAGGCGTAACGCACCGGGCTTTTGTGTTAGCCGATAGGCGTAACGCACCGGGCTTTGCACGTGAACACAATATAGCGTTGATTGCATGTATGAGGTACAATTATCAACCTCAAAGTCCCCCTTTTTAAGGGGGATTTAGGGGGATCCCTTTGTACCTCATGGGAAACAGAATTGCTATACTATCCAAAAAAGTAAGTAGGGTGTGTTAGCTGATTAGCACCTCAAGTAGCGTGCGCGTAGCGCATTAGCACCTCAAGTAGCGTGCGCGTAGCGCATTAGCTGAATGCTTACACGGACTTTACAGGTGAAGTATGATGGTACAACTGACCCATAAATTTCAAAGCTTTGACGAGTATTTATTATACAATGATAACTCAGAAAAATTCTATGAGTTATTTAATGGAGAGTTAATTGAAATGCCTCCAGAGTCGGGATTTAATGTTGAAATTGCTACGTTTTTATTGATTCAGTTTGCTTTACTGGTAGGTCATCGTAGAGTCCGGGGTCAAGGATTAGAATTAGAAGTTAGAGGTGAACCGAAAAACCGTTATCCTGATTTGACCATTATCCGAGAAGAGCATATTCAACAATTATCAAAGCGTAATACCATTCGCCTGTCAATGTCACCGCCTTTATTAGTGGTTGAAGTGGTTAGCCCGGGAGAGTTACAACGAGAGCGAGACTATATTGCTAAAAGAATCCAATATCAAGATTGTGCTATTCCTGAATACTGGATTGTGGACCCGGAAAGTCAAAGTATATTGGTATTAGAACTTAAGGAAAATACTTATACAGAAGTGGGTAGCTTTTCCGGTGATGATTTAGTCTTATCTCCTGGATTTAAAGATATTAATTTGAAAGTGTCTGGAGTGTTTTATATATAGCAATTATTACTTGGGTGAGGTGCAAATTCTTTGGTTTTAGGGAATCGGGAATCGGGAATCGGGAATCGGGAATCGGCATTCTAGTTAAGCTACAGGCAAAACGCTATAATTGGCTAATCAGAGTTTGATCAGCAATAAAATTCTGCATTCTCCCCATCTCCCCATCTCCCTATCTCCCCATCTCCCTACCCTCCCCACTCTTTTCCTGTTCCCAGATCCGCTGTTCCCTGTTCCCTAAAACCCATAACTTTTTAGGTCACCGAATTAAAAACCGCTATACTATGAATACTATTAATTTAAAAAATCTCTACGAAATTGATGATGCCCAATGGCTAGAAGAAACTATTAAGCTCCTGAAAAACAAAGAATTTAATCAACTAGATTGGGATAACTTAATTGAGGAGTTAGAGGATTTGGGCAGAGAGAAGAAAAATGCTGTCGCTAGCCTTTTAGAACAAGTTATCCGTCATTTATTATTACTGCAATATTGGACAAGCGAATCTGAATATAATGCAGTTCACTGGCAATGTGAAATCTATAACTTCCGAATTCAGCTAAAACGAAGACTGACGACTAATCTCCGTAATTATCTAGATAATGAACTAAGTTCAATCTATAACGATGCCTTAGGATTTGTGAAGATAAAAACTCAGAATTCCGTAACTTTTCCTTCAGAATGTCCCTACTGTCTTGACGAATTACTGGATATCGAATGGTTGCCGAAGGAATAAATCAGTTTTCAATAGTTGGGAATTGGGAATCGGGAATCGGGAGTCGGGAGTCGGGAATCGGGAATCGGGAATCGGGAATCGGGAATCGGGAATCGGGAATCGGGAATCGGGAATCGGCATTCTAGTTAAGCTACAGGCAAAACGCTATAATTGGGAATTAATAAGAGTTTGATCAGCAATAAAATTCTGCATTCTCCCCATCTCCCCATCTCCCCATCTCCCTATCTCCCCATCTCCCCATCTCCCGACTCTTTCCCTGTTCCCTGTTAAATAACAAATAAAGTAGAGCCGAAAATAATGAAATCAACTGCCACAATTACTCGGGACCCCACTATTCCTCCTTTAGAAAATGGCGATCAACTAACCCTTGCGGAATTTGAGCGTCGTTATTCCGCTATGGGTGATTTGAAGAAAGCCGAATTAATTGAAAGAATTGTTTACATGGCATCTCCCGTAAGAATTACACAACATGGGGAACCCCATGCTCAGATTATGTTGTGGTTAGGCTTCTACCAAACCTATACTCCTAATCTGCAATTAGGAAATAATTGTACTGTTAGGCTTGATCTTGATAATGAAGTTCAACCCGATGCACTGCTTAGACGTAAAGTGGGAGGACAATCTACAATTAGTCAGGATGGCTATGTAGAAGGTGCGCCGGAGTTAATAGTTGAAATTGCAGCTAGCACTGTTTCTATTGATTTACACAAAAAATTAAACGTTTATCGCCGTAATGGGGTACAAGAGTATTTGGTATGGCGAGTTGATGATGGTGAATTTGATTGGTTTCGGTTAACTGAAGGGGAATATACTCAACTGGAACCCAATCCTGAGAGCATACTTTGTTCACAAATTTTCCCAGGATTATGGTTAGATAAAGCTGCGTTATTAGCCGGAAACTTAGCCAAAGTTTTAGAAATATTGCAGCAGGGATTACAGAGTCAGGAGTAGGGAATCGGGAGTAGGGAATCGGGAGTAGGGAGTCGGGAGTCGGGAATCGGGATTCTACTTAAGCAACAAGCAAAACGCTATAATTAGTAATTAGCAATTAATCAGAGTTTGATCAGCAATAAATTTCTGTATTCTCCCCATCTCCCCATCTCCCCACACTCCCCACACTCCCCACACTTCCCCATCACCCCATCACCCCATCACCCCATCTCCCTATCTCTTTCCCGATTCCCGATTCCCGATTCCCGATTCCCGATTCCCGATTCCCTACTCCCTAACTATCTCTTTTTTAGTCAAACACATCGCTATTCCTTTTTCATAGTAAGCAACTTCATTAATAAATACTGGCCAAACGGTGGCGTCTTCTTCATAGTAAATTGTGGTGCCATCGAAGGTAAGAAACATGGGGTCACCAGGATTAAGTTCTTGATAATCTCTGCCCTGGAGCTCAGGATGAATCATACCTTCTAGTTCACCAGCTTTGTTTCTGGGATAGTCAACTACTTTTAAATAGTGATAAATAGTTAGAGGATAAGTGTTTGATAATATTTTCCCGTTATTATAATCTTCAATATAATCTAACGTGGCGTGAATTAAGGCTTCAGTTTTCTGAAAAATAGCGCCCTTGAGACTAGCTGGTGCAATGGGACCGACTTCAATAGAACACCCGAAATTACATAGAGAGTTTACAAAGGGATTTTCTTTACCTGGTTCAATGGAACTTAAAACTCTAACTAAGGGGTCAAGGGAACTCAGATAAGCAGCGAGTTGTAAATTAAAGGGGTCGTTGTTGACGAGAATGATCGTAAACCCCATATTAGCACTGGTACTGTGCAAATCTAGAATAAAATCTACCTGGGAATTGCCTTTTGGTCCTAGGGTTTGAGCCATCTCTTTGGCTCTGGTTTGTTCTAGGAAAGAAAGCTCAGGATTTTCCAGGTCACTTTTAGCAAAGCAGCGGTTTAAGTCTGTATCAATATATCTCCTAGCCGCTTGAAAGGCTTGGGGATTACCTATTCTTGTCAAGGTTTCAAAACTAGGTCTAGTGATTAATTCTGGAAACTTCTCAAATTTTTTGACTAGGTATACACCAGTAAATTCATTACCGTGGGTTCCTCCTACAATGGCGACTTTGTTAATAGTTTTACGGTTGTTTGCTTCAGAATTACTCATGGGTGGTTGGTATAGCAAAGGGAACAGGGAATCGGGAATCGGGAGTGTGGGGAGATGGGGAGATGGGGAGATGGGGAGATGGGGAGATAGGGTGATGGGGTGATGGGGTGATGGTACATTCAATTGTCTTACCCCGACTCCCGACTCCCGACTCCCGACTCCCGATTCCCGATTCCCTACTGAGAGTAATCTTGGCATCCTATCCTAGGAAAACGCAAACATTTTATTGTGATCAGAAAATTTCGATTACTAAATTTATGCTCTCAACTACTACCCATGCCCTGAAAGAATGGGCTGTTGCGGTTGATGCCTTAGAAGCAGGCAAAACAATTATGCTGTTACGCAAAGGCGGTATTCGTGAACAGGGCAACTGCTTCAGTGTGGCTCACCAGCAGGTTTTACTCTACCCTACCTATGAGCATCAAAAGCCTAATTTGCTTAAACCTGACTATGCGGGAGTTGTGAAACCTGTGCCCTCAGGTTGGCATCCGGAAACTGTTCGGATTGGTAGCTGGGCGTCTATTACTGATATTTTGCCAGTAACGGAGCAATCAACTGTTGCTGCTCTGCTACCCTATCATATTTGGAATGAACAATTTGCCAGTGAGCGCTTGAAGTGGAAGCCACGTCAACCTTTATATGTACTGCTTTTGCGCACTTATCAGTTACCTGAGCCTGTGATCACTCCCTACCACCAAGAGTACGGAGGCTGTCGCTCATGGATTGATTTAGTTGAACCGATTTCTTACGAAGGAGTTGTACCAGTTTGGAATGATGGGCAGTATATCGAACAAGTTAGAGAAATTCGTAGTCTGATCCAGGATTGATACTTTCTCTTCCCCCAATCTCCCCATCTCCCCATCTCCCCATCTCCCCATCTCCCTATCCAACCAATCTACTATTTTTGAATGCAACTCGGTATGACTGGGGGGTGACTTATATACATACATTTCGCTTTTTGTCAAGTAAAATTTATCCAAAATTAAAGGAGATTACCCTAGTAGAATGTCTCTCTAAAAGCTTTTTGAGGTTGACTATGGATCAGACAATTAAGTCTTTGTTAATACCCTGGTAATTTCCGGTTAATCGGGAATTTACTCGCTAAAATGCAGGCAATGGTAATTAGTCCGCTCGTTGTAATGGTGATGGCATCTAGGATAGACCGCCAGTTCCTAGCCCTGTCCCTAGTAGTTGAGGAGAGGGGAAAATCTGCTGTTAGCAGAAGTCGCCTTGACACCATTGCCGAACGGGCAAAGTGGGACGGAGTTAGGAAACCTTACTCGAGATGGTCGAAGCACTATCTTTGGCTACTCTGGAGGCTGTTAAACGAAATTGCTACTGATTAAGCCTGTGATCGTTAACGCCTCCCATAGCTCAAAGTTAAAACGAATAACTAACACTTCAGTGGTCAGTTCCATCAATTAGTGAGGATTCTCCTTTAATTACATGAAAAAAACCGTAACTGCCGAGAGTGGTTTCTTACTTGGCCATATTCTCTCCATGGCTTTTGGCTTAGCAGGAATCTTATTAGTATTACCGAACACAGAATTTATTACTCATTTGACTCAATTCGGACAAACCGCCCTAGTTTGGTCAATGGCTGGCGGTGGTGCTGCCTATATACTCTTAGGGACTATTGCGGTATCTATTTATGCCTATCGCGTCTGTGGTGCTTGGCATTGGTTGGGTTTCATGTTGCCAGCTATTGCTCTTTCCCTAGGAAGTGAATTATTAGGCACTAGCACTGGCTTTCCTTTTGGTCACTATCACTACTTGAGCGGTTTAGGCTACAAAATCGCTGGTTTGGTGCCTTTTACGATTCCTTTATCTTGGTTCTATCTTGGCTTTAGTGCTTACCTAATCGCCCGTGTTGGCCTAGGTACTCTGAGCATACCGAACTGGTCTAAGTGTTTAGGCGCGATCGCTATTGGTGCCCTATTACTCACTTCCTGGGATTTTGTGCTGGATCCCGCTATGAGCCAAACCAATGTACCTTTTTGGATCTGGGAGCAACCAGGTGCTTTTTTTGGGATGCCCTATCAAAATTTTGCAGGCTGGCTAGGTACTGGAATTTTATTTATGAGTGTAGCTACCTTAATTTGGAGCTTTAAACCAGTAACTATATCCAGTAAGAGCCTAGACTTACCTCTAGCTATCTATTTGAGTAACTTGGCTTTTGCTACGATTATGAGCCTTGCTAGTGGGATTTACACTCCTGTATATCTCGGTTTAGTGTTGGGAATATTACCAGCATTACTGCTGTACAAATCGGCAAAGTCTGCTCCAGAAGCATCGTAACTAGACGCTACTGCTGATTTAACAACCGTTACCGTACCTGTAGGATCTGTAAGAACAAAAGCTAGCGTGAACTTAACTGCTTTGGCAGCTATTGCCCTCATCCTGCTCCTTTGTCAGGGTACAGCCACTCTAATTCTGTTGGCTCGTCTTTTCAAAGGCGCTACCCGCCGTCCACCTCTGGTAAAGCAAGAACCAACCCCAGATTTACTGGGCAAGGTGAGTATCGTGGTACCAACACTCAATGAAGTCGAGCGCATTGCACCTTGCTTGGAGGGCTTAACTCGTCAAAGTTATCCAGTAAGAGAAATCATCGTCGTCGATAGTAATTCTGAGGATGGTACACCGGAATTGGTCAAGGAGGCTGGCTTTTTCGATCCCCGTTTTCGACTCACTAACGACCCTCCCCTTCCTCCTGGTTGGGTCGGTCGTCCTTGGGCATTACACAATGGTTTCTTAGAAAGCTCAGAGCATAGTGAGTGGATTTTGGGGATTGATGCTGATACCAGACCCCAACCGGGTTTAGTGGAGACTATGGTTAAGGCAGCGGAGGAGGAAGGCTATGATCTGCTGTCTTTGTCTCCTCAATTTATCCTCCAAGACCCGGGGGAATGGTGGTTACAACCAGCACTGCTGATGACTTTGCTATATCGATGTGAATCGGCTGGAGTACGCCAACCCAGGCCAGAAACAGTGATGGCAAATGGGCAATGCTTCCTAGTTCGTCGCTCGGTTTTAGCTGAGTTGGGAGGATATCAAGGTGCAGCTAGCTCTTTCTGTGATGATGTTACCCTAGCGCGTCAGGCAGCTAGAGCTGGTTTCTCAGTTGGTTTCCTCGATGGGTCTAAGTTAATTCAGGTACGGATGTACGAAGGGTTTAGAGAGACTTGGGCAGAATGGGGACGCTCCCTGGATTTAAAAGATGCTACCTCGTGGACTCAACTAGGGCAAGACCTTTGGTTGCTCTTATCTGTTCAAGGTCTTCCAATACCACTTTCTGTGTTGTTACTCGCCTGTTTAGCTGCGGGATATAGTTCTATTCCTTTACTAGCAGCGACGGGTTTAAATTTGTTCTTGGTGTTGATCAGGTTGGCTCTGCTCTGGGCAATTTATCCTTGCTACCAGCGTCTAGAACACTTTTCCCCTGCTGCTTTGTTATTCTGGTTATCTCCTCTGGCCGATCCGTTGGCTGTAGTTCGCATTTTCCTTTCTGCTGGGCAACAACCGACTCAGTGGCGAGGAAGAGTTTATCCGGGATACTCTTAAACCGGGATTACCTGAGGGGGAAACCACCCTAATTGCTTCCCCCATTCCCCCCAGTGCGTGCAAGGCCATAAGTGGATAACCTCGATAACAACTTAATAGCTCTGTCCGATCTGATACCCTTCTAAGTAAACTGGACTGTCGCTAGCTTCGGCTTGTCTTTCGAGACCGGCTAGGAGTCCTTGATTGAATAAAACGTATTCGATTGTGTTTGGGCTATAGGAATTGTATTGATAAACTAGGGTGGATACAGAGTAGGCTATATGATCAAAATTTCTAGACATAATGGATTTGCCTCCAATGGATAGATTAATTGATAGCTTGATAGAGCTGCGGTTTTAGGGGTGTAATGGTTGTAAGTAGCAGCTATTCTTAAAGAGTAATACGGGGAATATATCCGGGACATTACCCACGTGGGTGATTTTATTGTGGCTAAGGAATTGGTAAGGTATAGCAGAAGTCAGAAGTCAGAAGTCAGCGCTCAGCAGTCAGCGCTCAGCAGTCAGCAGTCAGCCCTCAGCGCTCAGCAGTCAGCCGTTGGCCAATAGCGACTCAAGTAGCGTGCGCGTAGCGCATAAACTGATAGCTGATAACTGATAACTGATAGCTGATAGCTGATAGCTGATAGCTGATACGCGATGTTCCTTTGGAACCGCTTCGCGAACGCAAAAATCCCAAGGACGGGAACCAAAGGAGCTGAAGAAGTCTGGCTATTGATCATAATTGGCTCAATACTCTATAAAATAATCTCTGTGCCGTTTGTGCCCAGAGTGATATGCCCACTAATTCCTCTACCTCCTTTTCCCCAGAAGAGATTGCTGCTGAAGGGTTAACCCCTTCTGAATATGAAGAAATTGTCCAGCGCCTAGGGCGTCATCCCAATAAAGCTGAGCTGGGAATGTTCGGTGTGATGTGGTCGGAACATTGCTGCTACAAGAACTCCCGTCCTCTACTGAAGCAATTTCCCACAGAAGGCAAACGTATTCTAGTCGGTCCTGGGGAAAATGCTGGTGTTGTAGACTTAGGTGATGGGCTACAACTGGCCTTTAAAATCGAATCCCACAATCACCCCTCAGCAGTAGAACCGTTTCAAGGAGCTGCTACCGGAGTAGGGGGGATTCTACGGGATATTTTTACCATGGGAGCTCGCCCCATTGCGGTCTTGAACTCTCTGCGCTTTGGGACTTTGGATAATGCCCACACTAGACGATTGTTTAATGGGGTAGTAGCAGGAATCAGTCACTATGGCAATTGCGTGGGTGTCCCTACTGTAGGGGGTGAAGTTTACTTTGACCGGGCATACACTGGTAATCCCTTGGTGAATGTGATGGCTCTGGGACTGATGGAAACTCCAGAAATTGTTACCTCTGGAGCCTCTGGGGTTGGAAATCCTGTGCTCTATGTCGGGTCCACTACCGGTAGAGATGGGATGGGAGGCGCAAGTTTTGCTAGTGCGGAACTTACGGATCAATCCCTAGATGACCGCCCAGCGGTGCAAGTGGGAGACCCGTTCCTAGAAAAGTCTCTGATTGAAGCGTGTCTTGAGGCATTTCAAACCGGTGCAGTAGTAGCTGCTCAAGATATGGGAGCGGCTGGCATAACCTGTTCGACTTCAGAAATGGCAGCTAAAGGGGGCTTGGGTATTGAGTTCGATTTAGACCTGGTGCCAGCGCGAGAAACCGGTATGGTGCCTTATGAATACTTGCTGTCGGAATCCCAAGAACGAATGCTGTTTGTTGCCCACAAGGGTCGAGAACAGGAACTGATTGATATTTTCCACCGTTGGGGACTCCATGCTGTGGTAGCAGGTAAGGTAATCGAAGAACCTTTGGTCAGGATTTTGTTCCAAGGAGAGGTAGCAGCAGAAATCCCAGCTACTGCCCTAGCAGAGAATACTCCAATTTATCAGCGGGAGCTATTGACAGAACCACCAGACTATGCTTTACAGGCTTGGGAATGGCATGGGGATTCCCTCCCTCCCTGTAATGTTAAAGGTATTGACATTAACGGCAAACATTACAGTTGGAATGACATCCTAGGTCAACTCCTAGATACTCCAACTATTGCGTCGAAACGCTGGGTTTATCGCCAGTACGACCACCAAGTCCAAAACAATACCTTAATTCTGCCAGGAAATGCTGATGCTGCGGTGATTCGGTTACGCCCACAAGGGTTGAAGGTTGAAAGGTTGAATGTTGAAAGGTTGAATGTTGAAGGGTTGAATGTTGAAAGGTTGAATGTTGAAGGGTTGAATGTTGAAGGTTTAACTGAAACTAACCTTAAACCTGCTAACCTTCAACCTGCTAACCTGCAACCTGAAACTAACCTTCAACCTGAAACCAACCTTCAACCTGAAACCAACCTTCAACCTGAAACCAACCTTCAACCTGAAACCAACCTTCAACCTGAAACCAACCTTCAACCTGAAACCCTTCAACCTGTAACCTCTAAAGCTGGTGTCGCCGCAACTGTGGATTGTAATTCCCGTTATGTTTATCTTGACCCCTATGAAGGGGCAAAGGCTGTGGTAGCAGAAGCAGCACGGAATCTCAGCTGTGTGGGTGCAGAACCTTTGGCAGTAACCGATAATCTGAATTTTGGTTCTCCTGAAAAGCCTGTGGGTTACTGGCAACTGGCTTCCGCTTGTGCAGGAATAGCAGAGGCTTGCCGGGAAATGGGCACTCCTGTGACTGGGGGGAATGTTTCCTTGTATAACGAAACCATTGATAGTGACGGGAATCCTCAGTCGATTTACCCGACGCCAGTGGTGGGGATGGTGGGATTAGTTGCTGATATTACTAAAACCTGTGGTCAAGGTTGGCAAGCTGAAGGGGATTTAATCTATTTATTAGGATTGGGGACTAAATACTGGGAAAATAGTCAATCCCAAATTAAATCCCAAATTACATTAGGCGCTTCGGAGTATCTGGCAACTATTCATGGCATGGTTGCGGGCAAGCCACCAGTAGTGGATTTTGATTTAGAGCGTCGTATCCAAACCGTAACGCGAGAGGGTATCAGTCAAGGTTGGGTAAATTCTGCTCATGACTGTGCGGAAGGGGGATTAGTGGTGGCTTTGGCTGAATCCTGTATCGCAGGTAAGTTGGGGGCAGACATTACTCTAGGCTATAGCTCCGAGTCCTTAGACCTGCGCTGGGATGAAGTGCTATTTGGTGAGGGGGGGAGTCGGATTCTGGTTTCTGTAAGTCCTCAACAGCAAACACCTTGGGAATCTTATCTACAGCAACAGTTGGGGGATGAAGGATATTGGCAACAACTTGGTGTTGTTCAAGGGGAAAATGCTGGTTTACGAGTACTGGTGGAAAATGGTCAGTCTGTGATTGAAGTGACCGTTAAAGAGATGTGTGATTGTTGGGAGAATGGGATTGAAAGGCGTTTGAGGGTTTAGAAGGGAATCGGGAATCGGGAATCGGGAATCGGGAATCGGGAAACAATCTTGTGTACCTTATTATTATGAGAACCGGTTTAGGGATGTTTCTTTGGACTGAAGTTCCCCTTTGACAAAACAGCACAACCTATGCTTGGATTGGAATTGAGGATTTTTTCTTAGGCATTTACTGGGTACAAAATACCGAAATTTCCAGTAAATCTAGAGCTTTTTGTTGAAGGAGAGTGGCTTGGGTTATTTTCTCAAAGGTAATATCCTTCCCCTCTAACTTTGTGTTAATCGTATTGAGGGTAATCGTCCCTAAATCTGCCATTAACGTATTAAAGCTGTGTACAGGGAATTGATCTTGTGTTTTCTTTTTACGAGCTTTCGATAAAGCTTTCTTTGAACGTTGGGATGGAGCGACGACTTCAGTTGTAGTTAGTTTGACTTGCTTAGATTCTTCATCTGCAAAAAGTATAGGAGCTAAAGCTTGCGACCTGTGCCATTCAACGTAATAAGATAACATACATAAAAAGACATGTGCTCTAACTCGATTCTCTTGGTGCGCGTTCCCTAGGCGAGGGAACCTCGCCGGGGTCGCACCGC
>NZ_JAAHHM010000172.1:0-11445 GCF_010692445.1 Moorena sp. SIO3E8
CAGAACTGATTGGGGCAGCAGTTCCAGAGCTTCAAAGCTATTTGGGATAGCTGGCGGTTTGATTTCCATGGTTCTACACTACTACTCATCCTTCCCTTTTTGTCAACCCCATCACCTGAATGCTTACAAACTTATTAAAAAAGTAAAACATAATTTGAAATAAGCCTTTTCACCCAAGCCTTAGTACTGATTTGCTAAGCAATTGGATTTTAGCGATCTAACTCAGCCCAGGTTGAGCAGTGCGATCGCGGATCTTGTAGCTCTTGTAGGGTGGGCAAATGGACATGATTCCTGATGAAATTGCCAAAATATCATAATTTGCCCACCCTACCCTACTGAATGCGATCTGCTCTGTTGTTGCTTGGGTTAACAAAGGAAGCTATGCCACATTGGTAGGGATGTAGCGCGGTCTTGGGGTGAACACCCCCAGTGCCATTCGGCTATATCATGATGATGTGACTGTTAAAGATTTAGTCAAGCTCATGGGTAATCTACGACAAAGCCAAACCAGACAGACACAAGCTCGAGATCAGTCAATAGTATCGGGAAGTAGGAAGCCAACATACCACCCAATCGAGGAACTGCAAGGGATAATCGGCAACCGAGCACTGGGTAATCTAATTAAATCCCAGCAAGACTTATCTCGACAAGTTCATCGAACCCAAGATCCTCTACTGAGTACTGTCTCCCCTGTTAGTGGGCAGTCAATCCAGCGAATGCCAAGGTTTCGGGGACTTTCCCATGAGTTAATGGGCCATTGGCAGCAGGGGAATCCAGTACAGGCGAAGCTGACTATTGGTGAAGCTGGGGACAAGTATGAGCTTGAAGCTGACCGAGTAGCATCGGAAGTAGTGGATCGGATCAACACACCAGTGACTAGTCACAGCACTCAACCAGAGTCGATTCAAGCTCAAGGTCAGCAAGATGAACTGATGAGGAAGCCAATGGTGCAGCTTCAATCTGTAGAAGGTGGGATGGCAGCTACCCCAGAGTTGGAAAGCTCAATCCAACAGGCAAAGGGGTCGGGGATGCCCATCGCCGAAAGTATCCGGAAACCAATGGAACAGTCGTTTGGAGCAGATTTTAGTGGAGTCAGGGTTCACGCTGATGCCCAATCTAACCAGTTGAATCAATCTATTCAGGCTCGTGCTTTTACTACAGGTAAAGATATTTTCTTTCGGCAGGGGGAATATAATCCTGGGAGTCGAGGAGGGCAAGAATTGATTGCCCATGAGTTAACCCATGTGGTACAGCAAATTGGTAGTACAGTACAGCGACAAACAGAAAGCCAAGACTTTAATCAGGGTGTAATACAACGAAAAATTATTACTTTTAAGCCTCAACATCCTAAAGCAGAATCAGCTTACACTCCTGAAGAAAAGGAAGGAAAAGAAAAAGCTGAGAAAGTAGATAATGAAGTAGAAAAAGCGTTTGATGAATTTATAAAAGGTAATTATGATGGTGCATCAGAAGCCCAGAAACTAATTTATTTTAGGCGCAAGCAAGAATATGAGGACGGAAAGAAAGTTATTCATCCCTCGACGGCAGCCGGTTACGTGATTGAAGGAAAAGCAAATGTAGGAATAAAAGCCTTGGGTTCTGAATTTGAAACTCAAAATACTACTCTTCTCAAAGGAACTAGACCTGACGTTGCCATAAAACTCAGTACAGGAAATTATGCATTGGTAGATATTACAGCACAGAAGAGTGCCGGGCACATCCTTGATAAGAAAGGAAATTGGACTGGACATGCCAACATCCCCTATGTCGCTGAATCTATTTATCCTAGTATAAATTTTGACGATCCCAGCAGTACCAAATCCTTGAGTGATGATGAAGTAGAAGCTGCAATTAAAGCAGCAAAAGAGAGTGAAGACTTTAAGAAATTAGCAGAACAGGAGTGGCTAGAACAACAAGAAAATATCTTTAAAAAATATCAAGAAAAGGTAGAAGACATCATAGATAATTTTAATAGAGACATCAAAGAAGGTGGAAAGCCTAATAAGGCTATTTTTAGATTAAACCAGCGTACTCGGCAATCATGGCTAGAAGAAACTGGATTAATGATACGCTTAAATACTGATATTAATAAGGATGATTATACCCTTATAATTGACAAATACAACAGTCGCAATTACAAAGAACAGGTTGAATTTTATAAGAACAATTTAAATAAAGAATACAGAGTTAAACAGAATAATTATAAAGCTATAGAGCAATGGCTTGATGATAAAATACTTAACTAAATCTTCTAACAGGGGGACAACGAGGCATGAAAGTCTTATGTAGTGAGCGATACAGCAGAAAGAGATAAAAAAAGATAGGTCAAAAGTAATAGCCCTGACCTATCTAAACAAAATGATAGCGTGCGCTATACCAAAAAATTATCCCAAATCAGCTGCATCACACAGCATATCTATTACTAGACTTGATGGTAATTAGTTTACAATTACTCAAAGAGGTTAAGTTAGAAGTCTTAGCCGAATCCCTGCCGTTACCTATTTTATTAGAGAGCCGTCGTCGGAAAGTCAGGCGATTTTTGAGACTTAAAAACTTTACTATTGAAACTATCTGGTTTCCCTGTGTTACCGCTCTTTTAGAGGAGATGTTTAATCCTAAGGATAGGATTTATCTGGTCATCGATAGAACGAGTTTGAAGTTACCGTAGAAGAGTGGAGCCTTATTACAAAAGATTTAAAATTTTTCTGCATAACCTGCCGACTAGAAAGGCTCCACTCTTCAAGGTTTCGTCTCTTGGAGTCTGATTAATATCTTGATGGTGAGTGTTGTCTATGATCATCGAGCCTGGCCAATTTACTGGACATTATTAGATAAAAAGCGATGCAGCGCGGTCTTGGGGGTTTCCCCCATGAGCGACTGCATCAAGACAAGGAAATAGTAATTTGTCCGAACAAAAAGCAGTATTGAGCAAAAGTATGGAGTTACTATCAGCCTATGATGTCGTGGTGCTGGGAGACCGAGAATTTTGCTCTACCAAACTAGGTCACTGGCTGGCTGAACGCAAGGTATACTTTTGTTTACGGCAAAAATGTGACACCAAAGTTTTGCCAGAAAATGAGGTTTATCAAGAGTTGCGGGACTATGGTTTAAAGCCGGGGATGAAATTGTTTCTCAATGACCTTCAGGTAACGAAAAACAACGGATTTGGAACGTTTAATGTAGCTTGTAAATGGAAACGAAATTACCGAGGAGTGAAGACAAAAGAACCGTGGTATATACTGACTAACTTTGAGGATTTAAATACCGCTATTGTGTCTTACAAAAAGCGATTTGCGATTGAATAAATGTTTCGATATTTTCAATCAGGTGGTTACAGTCTAGAAGGCTCCAAGCTGGGAGCATAATCTCTAAGCAAGTTAATTATTGTGATCGCAATTGCCTATACTAGTGCAATCCTTCAAGGACGAGAAATCAAGAAAATGGGAATACAGAAATATGTTGTACGACCAGAAACAAAATCGAAATATGGTCGCCGACATAGCGGTGCGACCCAAGGCCGGGTTCCCCGGCCATTGGAAAGCGCACCGTCTGCTTTTTATGTTGGTCAACATCAGTATCATTGGCTGTACTTAGGGCAAATACCCGAAAAAATTGTAGCGGTGCGACCCCGGTCGGGTTTCCCGACCTAGGGAATGCGCACTAAGAGAGAGGAATTTTTGCAAATTAACCGCCGTTGGGTCAAGCATTATAAAAAAGGTAAGCGGGCTAGGGAACAAGCCCTGTCTATGTTACAAGCTTCGTTGTCCCCCTGCTAGCTAAATCTTTATCTAATGCCTAACACTTTAAGATATCACTTATCAATGTTGTGACCTACAAGCTTCTTGTTTGAAGGGAGCAGGGAGTTCTTGTAAGGTGGGCAAATAGACATGATTCTTAATTAAATTACCAAACTATAATAATTTGCCCACCCTACCCCTGAGGTGAGCAAATCCACTACCGTCTACCCTGTTGTTAATTGATTTATCGGTTAAAATTGTAAAGCAAGTCAAAAAAATCTTAACCTGCTGAAGAGGTGACAAGCAAGACCGATCGCGTGATCTTGTAGGGTGGGCAAATTAGCATCAGAGCTGATGACATGATCAAATTCTCAAAATTTGCCCACCCTAACCCTACCTGACTATCCGGAAGGTTTGCGGTAGTCGCTCAAAGTGCGATCACCCTTTGGGAGAAAAGTTTTCGGTCTACTGAACGTAGTGTGATCACGATCTTGTCGTGGGTTGGCGGCAGCCACTCCCTGCGGGAGTATCGCCGGACTTGTAGAGTGCGAAAACGTCCGTGTAACGGACAACCGAACCCATTGGTAAAATGATCGTTAAGTTGATTAAATGCCAAAACAGTCGATTTATGCTTAAATGAATCCCAATAACCCTGATCAGCCCCATCAACTTGACAGAAGCGATCCCTATCAACAGATATTATTTGCAGGATACACCGAGCAGGAGATTGCAGAAATCGAAACTCTGATCCAAACCTGGGACAAAGCCACCTATCCAACCCTAGCCAATAGTATTGTAGATCATGCAGACAGACACGGTTTTAAAGGGAATTATTTAAAGTATCTCAAAAAAGCTGCTAATTTTAACAAAAAAGGGTCACGAAAAACCCAATTACCGAATGGGGCATTGAGATGGAATAAAGGAACTGAATTTCTTATAGAAAGAGACAACAAAATTATTTCTTACGGCTAAACTTAAAAAAAATCATGCCAAACTTAGATATTTCCAACAAAGCTGATAATACCATAACAGCCAAAGGATATATTGAGCAAATCTTAAATCAATTGCTCATTGACTATCAAGCTACTCAGGGAGAAAGAGCAAAAATTTCCCGATGGGAAGAAAATCAAGACGTTAGTATATTAGGGATTATTGAAATATTAACCGATACTATTAGAGGATACGCCTTTCAAGTTATTAATGATAATTCCTTTGAAAATGCCCAAGAAATTAGTAATGAATTACAGAAAATAAAACTAGTAGAAATTCCTAAATTTACTGAATGGTATTTTTCACAAGACTTTGATTATCCGAAAATGAAACACTATGTCGAAACCCTGAACTATTTACGTTTATTAATAATCGAATATATCAGGGATATCAAAGCTCTTGTAGAGTGCGTTAATGAAGTGTAACGCACCGGTGAATGTCCGCGCTTAAGTGGGTACGCGAATAGTGTAGGTTGGGTTGAGACAACAAAACCCAACAAACCGATGATATGACACAATAAAGGTAGTGAAGTCGAGGAGAACGCCGTTGAGTGCGATCGCCTGATTTGGTAGATTTTGTAGGGTGGGCAAATGGACATGATATTTGATCAAATTGCCAAACTCTCATTATTTGCCCACCCTACCCTACTTCTTTTAGTGCGATCGCCTGATCTTGTAGGGTGAGCAAATTAGCATCAGAGCTGATGAAATGATCAAATTCCCAAAATTTGCCCACCAAACCCCTACTGGCACAATTGGAGACAACCCTGAAATGGTACAATCACAACCTAAAATACTGACATTGGAGGAGTTTCTGAAACTACCGGAAACAAAGCCTGCTAGTGAGTACCTTGATGGAAAAATTATTCCCAAGCCCATGCCTCAAGGAAAACATAGTCGTCTTCAAGGAGAACTAATACCCGCAATCAATAGTTTGGTAAAACCTAAAAAAATTGCTTGCGCTTTTCCTGAATTACGTTGTACCTTTGGGGGTCGCTCAATAATACCTGACATTTCAGTATTTCTTTGGAACCGAATTCCCTGTGATGATAATGGAGAAATTGCCAATGTATTTAACCTGACTCCAGATTGGACTATTGAAATCTTATCTCCAGACCAAAGTCACACAAAAGTAACCAAAAATATTCTTCATTGCCTCAAGCATGGAACCCAGATCGGTTGGTTGATTGACCCAGAGGAAAAAACTGTGTTTGTTTACCATTCTAAACAAGAAATTGAGGTATTCGATCAACCCGATATGTTACTTCCTGTACCATCTTTTGTGAGTGATCTAAATCTTACAGTTAAGGATTTATTTGCCTGGTTATTACTGTAACTATGGAGTCCTATAGCATTTTTATTTTAGTTGTGAACATAGGATTGATGCTAAAAGGGAACAGGGAACAGCGGATCTGGGAACAGCGGATCTGGAAACAGTAGGAAAGAGCTCCGAAGAGTTTTTGATGTTAGTGCGATCGCTCTTGTAGGGTGGGCAAATGAACATGATATTTGATCTAATTGCCAAACTCTCATTATTTGCCCACCCTACCCTACCTAAAATTTCAATCTTCTGGCTCAACACCCATTGCTCGCAATTGAGCTGCTAGACGTTCAGCTCGTTGATGTTCTCGTTCAGCTCGTTGACGTTCTTGTTCAACTAGCTGTCTTTCTTTCTCAACCGGTGTAGGAATCCAATTTTCGGCTGCATCGTACCAACGCAACCAAAGTCGGTTTAACTCTTGATAGTATCCTGACCACAATCCTAAACCTAAATCTATTTCTGGAAGCCAGAATTTGTCACCGTTGAGAATCACTTCCCGATAGCTGTTGCGCACTAATTCAAACAAGCGCAGTTTATTGCTATTACCATTGAAGACCACGTAATAGGGAATCCGTAGCATCCGTTCGTAGACTTCCCATTTAGTTGGGGGTTGGTTGGCTTGTGGCCTAACTTCCCCTAAGTCTTCTTTCTGTGTACTAGGAGAAAGTAATTCGATGGCAATAAAAGGAGCTACTCCTTCCTGCCAGATCACGTAACTCAACCGGGATTCTCTTTGTTCGTACAAACGATCCACTCCCAAGACAGCAAACCAATCGGGACGTTTATACCAAGTAGGATGTTTCAGATTGTAGTAGATATTAAGATCGCTAGCAACGAGAATTTGGTTTCTAGGATAATTGGGGGGGAAAAACGTTTTTTCCAGTAAGTCTGCTTGCCAAATATGGTATTGATCTGGCAATCCTGAATCCTCCTTTTCTTCGCTAGGTAGATCATACATTGTCGGTAGGATTTCTTTCGGGGGTCGGGGCGGATCGCTTTGTTGATACATATGCAAAGGGAGTAGGGAATAGGGAATAGGGAATAGGGAATAGGGAATAGGGAATAGGGAGTCGGGAGTCGGGAGTCGGGAGTCGGGAGTCGGGAGTCGGGAACAGGGAACAGGGAGTACTGCGTACGCTCTTGTAGGGTGGGCAAATGGATATGATAACTGATCTAATTGCCAAACTATCAAAATTTGCCCACCCTACCCTACCGAATGCGATTGGCCTTTGGCCACGCTACGCGATCGCCCTATATTTTAAAATAAGGGAAAAACCCCCTAAATCTATGGTCGAAAACCCTTGGCAACCCTTATCGACATTGGCAAACTAATCACAACTGATCCCAATAGTAATCGTCCAGTCATTGCAGGAACTCGAACCTCTGTGCGCCGAATTGCTGGCCTATATAATCAAGGTAACAACGCGCTATGAAATAGCCAGACGATTAAATCACCTAACAATCACTCAAGTTTATGCCGCATTAACTTATTATCATGCTAACCGTCAGGAAATAGACGAAGATATCGCAGCCGAACAAACCGCCTATGAAGAACTGGCCAAACAACATTATCAGGCAACCTTAGCCTAAACATGACACAGATTCGCCTTTATTTAGATGAAGATACCATGGTGTGCTATCTGATAACGGCCTTGCGTCTTCGCAACGTGAATGTTGTCTCGACAGGGGAAGCTCAAATGTTGTCCCGTAGCGATGAAGAACAATTACAATGGGCCTATGACCAAAGCGCGTTTTATTTATAGCTTTAATGCCCGATACTTTTATATAATTAATACTAATTTTATCGAAAAAAGACAATAACATTCAGGGATTATTTTAGGGTTTCAAAACTATTAAATTGGTGAGTAAATGCGGCGAATTTTAAGGATAATTGCCACGCTCATCAGCAGAAGAAATGAAAAATCTAGTAGAATTTTTAAGTGCTTGGGGAGAATAATAGCGTAAGCTTTACCCAAGACACCAAGCGAGTGCGATCGCGTAGCGTGGCCTACGGCCAATCGCTCTTTTCTGGTGGGCAAATGGACTAGATCACGCTATCAAATTGCCAAACTTTCATAATTTGCCCACCCTACCCTACTAGCAGATTAAAGCAATAGCTGAGCCAGTGCGATCGCGTAGCGTGGCCTACGGCCAATCGCTCTTTTCTGGTGGGCAAATGGACTAGATCACGCTATCAAATTGCCAAACTTTGATAATTTGCCCACCCTACCCTACTAGCTCCCTGCTCCGCTGTTCCCTTGCTATAATCCATGATTAACCAAACCCAGGTATTCCCTCCCAACCCCCAATTTCAGCAACTCTTTCTGCTGTTACAGCGCTTAGACGGACTGCTAGAACGAGCTTTAGCCGCTGCCCAAGTTACCTATGGTTCCATGGCTGCAACTAATCCCTATCGGGGGATGCAAGTTGACCAGGAAGAAGTGGAACAGTTGCTGACTCGGCCACCAGGAACACCAGTATTGCAGGTAGATACAGAAACCGAACAGGAGTTACCCTCTGATGCTATCCTGGCAGGCTCATCTCTAGCATGGCTCCAAGAAACCTTTGCCCTCTCTGCTTTCGATGTCGATATTATTGCGATCGCTCTCGCCCCGGAACTAGACCGGCGCTATGAACGAATCTACACCTATCTCCAAGACGATATCCGGTGTAAACGACCCACTGTGGATCTCGTCCTGAATCTGCTCTGTCCAACTGGGGAAGCGAAACTGGCGCGGCGTAGTCACTTTACCCCAGAAGCTCCTCTCCTAGGTCATAGTCTACTACACCTGGTCTCGGACCCTAATCAGCTCCAGCCTACTCTGCTCGCTCACAATCTTAAACTGGATGGGCTAGTCCTGGCTCTGCTGTTGGGAGAAAAAGGATTAGATCAGCGACTGAAACCCTTCTCGACCTTACTTGAGCCGACTATTTCCCTGGAAGAACTACCGTTACATCAGGAAGTAAAGCAGGCTTTATTAACAATAGTTGTCGAAGATTGGCAAGCAAGCAAACCCCTGGCACTGTATTTTGAGGGTGCAGATACTAGTGTTAAACACCGTGCCGCCCAAGCTATTGCCAGGGCTGTGGAAGCACCGTTGCTAACCGTAAATTTAACTCGGGTTGTAGAAGCCAAAGCTGACTTGGAGCTAACCCTGAAACTAGCTTACCGTCAAGCCTGGTTTCAGAAAGCTTTAGTTTACCTAGAAGGACTAGAAACTCTACAACAAACTATACAAAGTTCCGAGAATTCCAGTCAATATCTATCTCTGCTAAGAATCATAGCAGACCATCAAGGAATTACTATCCTCGCTGGTGAAAAACCCTGGAGGCCAGAGAAAACTATAGCAATGGGAATGGTTACTGTTCCTTTTCCCATCCCTGAGTTTACTGTTCGTCGCTGGTGTTGGCAGAATCAACTAACCGCAGCTGGTATTTCCCTAGACAGACCAGAGCTAGATGCTTTATGCGATCGCTTCCGCCTCAATTCCGAGCAAATTACTGATGCCGTGATCGATGCCTGTAATCGAGCCCGTTGGCGAATTGCCCAAAACACTCCCCCCACTCCCCACACTCCCAACCTCCCACACTGCCTTGAAAAACCCACCTTGTCGGAACTATTTGCAGCAGCCCGTGCCCAATCTGGTCATCAACTAGGTTCATTGGCACGTCAGATTCAGCCTAAGTACAGCTGGGATGATATTGTCCTGCCAGTTAATCAAAAGGCTCAGTTGCGGGAAATTTGTAATCAAGCCAAATATCGACAGCTGGTGTGGGAAGAGTGGGACTTCCAGAGCAAGCTTTCCCTGGGCAGAGGACTGAATGTGATGTTTTCTGGCCCACCAGGGACTGGTAAAACCATGGCAGCGGAAATTATTGCCCACGAATTAGAGCTTGACCTCTATAAGATTGACCTGTCCCAAGTGGTCAGTAAGTATATCGGGGAGACAGAAAAAAACCTCAATCGCATCTTTACAGCTGCTGCCAATGCTAACGCCATTCTCCTGTTTGATGAAGCAGATTCCCTGTTTGGCAAGCGCTCTGAAATCAGCAGTGCCCATGACCGCTACGCCAATATTGAGGTTGGCTATCTCCTGCAAAAGATGGAGGAGTACGAAGGAGTGGCGATTTTGACCACCAACCTCCGCACTAATATGGACGATGCCTTTGTCCGGCGATTACGTTTTATTATTGAGTTTCCTTTTCCTAATCTCAAAGACCGCCGCCGGATCTGGGAGCAAATCTGGCCTAGTCCTGTACCTCGCTCGGAGGAACTGGATTTAGATTTTATCGCCCGTCACTGCGAGATTACTGGGGGCAATATTCGTAATATTGCTCTAGCTGCTGCTTTTATAGCAGCAGATGATGGTGGAATTGTCAAGATGAATCACCTGCTGCGTGCAGTCCGGCGAGAGTATCAGAAGATGGGAAAAGTGTTAATAGAGGGTGATTTTGGTCAGTATGCTGGCCTAATGTGATGATTCGTAATAACTCAAATAACTGTGCAAACAATTCACTAAGCACGTTTAAGTTGTGTGTATTGTTGTTACGGAGAAGATTTAAGAGACAGTTTGCAGACTAAAGTGGGTACTTGGCAACTAAAATTGCCGATTGACCTCAGCCAGTTTGCCGATGATTTGGCGACCTGGGCTAAGAGTGAGGAAATGCGATGATTCATGACCTGGATAGAACGTTGGAGGAATTGCTCAAGGGCGAACTCCCTCCTGAGCTAATCTCGTCAGTTACGATTAGCTTTGCCACACCTGACAAGGAGTTTAGTGTCAAGCCAGCGATTAATCTCTTTCTTTACGATGTGCGTGAGAATGTGGAGTTACGCAACACCAACTGGTCAACAGAACGCAGTAACGGTAGGGCAACCAAAAGGCGTAATCCAGTGCGAGTGGATTGCTCTTACCTAATCACCGCTTGGTCCGCTCTTACAGGTAATGGTCAAAGACCAGAGCAAGAAGAGCACCAATGGCTGGGGGAGGTAATGAAAGTGCTACTGCGTCATCGTATAATTCCAGCGGCTGTATTACAGGGAAGCCTCAGGGGGATGGAACCTCCGATCAGGACAGTTAGTCTGAGTCAGAGCAACCTACAGAGTTTGGGTGAATTCTGGCAAGCAATGGGAGGAAAGCCCAGACCAGCATTGAACTACACCCTTACTATGGCTGTGGAAGTCGATGATCCGGTTGAGGCAGGAACCTTGGTAACAGATATCAGGATTGGGTAATTGCGGATTGGAAATTGGTTGACTATTTACCATTACTCACATCTTGCACCAAGAAATGTTGATATCAATTCCCTGTGCAAGGAGCAGAGGTTGCAATCGGAGGATATCAGTTAATAGTATGCAGACAACAAGCTGAGGGAGGATAGAGTGGAGAGCTTTTTC
>NZ_JAAHHM010000173.1:0-11386 GCF_010692445.1 Moorena sp. SIO3E8
AACCTTCAACCCCCCAACCTACCCTACGGGAAGGCCAAAGGCCAACAACCCCCCAACCTTCAACCTTCAACCTTCAACCTTCAACCCCCCAACCTACCCTACGGGAAGGCCAAAGGCCAACAACCCCCCATACCCCCTGGCATAGTACTCCGTATCAGGCCTTGCCAGAGGTCTATGTGCAAAATGCTAGCTTAGAAATTGCTTGGTCAAACGTGGTGCTGGAAGAGTATACAATTGCTGGAAAGGTGATTATGCCATTTATTACCCATGATCATGAGGGATTAGATATTAATGACTTGAAGGATTGGTGGTATCTGGAATATTTAATAGCACAGGGAGAAGCTCACTTACCTGTGGTTTCCCAGAAACCAATTTAGTCAAGGTAGGGAACAGGGAACAGGGAACAGGGAACAGGGAGTAGAGAAGAAATAAGAGGAAAGTTGTAAGTGGAAAAAAACTTGGTCAATCGTTACTATTAAAACAGATATATTGGTTTAAAAATTAGTTATAATCAATTTAGTTTTAATTAATTAAAATCATGAATTACGGCGGTTTGCATAACTATCAGGTACACAGAATTTTTCTCCACTCCCCCCCCCTCCGCACACTCCCGATTCCCGATTCCCGATTCCCGATTCCCGATTCCCGATTCCCTAAAACCAAAAACCAAAAACCTGACCAATAACCAACAACCCCAATAACCAATAACCAATGACAAATCTATCTCTAGTCCCGTTTCGGGAGTTTGAACGCCTCAAGGATTTAGACATTACTCCCGAAACTCATACTGAGCTTTTTGCTACCTACTGTCGAATCAATACCTTATATATGATAAAACAGGCGGGTTCAGGGCATATTGGTAGTAGTTTTAGTAGTTTAGATATTGTTTGTTGGCTGTTTTTAAATGAATTACGGGTTAGGAAAACTAACTCTAATCAACCACGGGATATTTATTTTTCCTCTAAGGGTCACGATGTACCGGGTTTTTACTCGGTTTTGATTGGCCATGGTTTGCTGGAGTTTGAGCTTATCCATAGCTTGAGGCGGTTAGATGGACTTCCTGGCCATCCAGATATTTCAATTCCGTTCTTGGAAACGAATACTGGTTCCTTGGGAATGGGGGTTTCTAAGGCTAAGGGGATGATTAGCGCAAATCGGCTGATGGGTCGAGAGGGAAATGTTTATATCTTAACTGGGGATGGGGAGTTGCAGGAGGGTCAGTTTTGGGAGTCTCTCCAACCAGCAGCAAATCTGGGACTCCATGAGATGACTGTGATTGTGGATCATAATAAAATCCAGTCCGATACTTGGGTGTCCCAAGTGAGTGACTTGGGGGACTTGGAACGGAAATTTGCGGCCTATGGCTGGTATGTTGACCGCTGTGATGGCAATGATGTCAAGGCTTTAGGGAATGCGATCGCAAAATTGAAAGCAGTCACTAACCAGCCCAAAATCCTGATTGCTGACACCATTAAGGGAAAAGGAATCTCCTTTATGGAACACACGGCCATCAAACCAGAAGACAACTTATATCGCTTCCATAGTGGCGCACCGGATGATGAAGCCTACACGACCGGAGTCGCAGAACTAATTGCTGCTGCCAATACCCAATTGGAACAAGTTGGAGCATCCCCCTTAGCATTGGAGATGCTATCCTATGCCAAACCTGCTGTAGCTGATGGAGCGCAACGACTGGTTAGTGCCTATTCCAAAGCTTTGGTTACCCAAGCAGAACGGAATCAAGACCTGGTAGTACTCGATGCCGATTTAATGCTCGATTGTGGGTTGATTCCCTTTAAAGACAAGTTCCCGAAACGGTTCTTTGAGTGTGGCATTGCCGAACAAGATATGGTATCCCAGGCCGGGGGGATGGCACTGAAAGGGTTACTGCCGATCGTGCATTCCTTTGCTTGTTTCCTATCCACCAGACCCAATGAGCAAATCTATAATAATGCTACCGAACGGACTAAGATTATTTATGTTGGCTCCCTAGCTGGGTTGCTACCAGGTGGTCCTGGTCATTCTCACCAATCGGTAAGGGATATTTCTGCCTTAGGGGCGGTACCGAATATGGTGATGATTGAACCAGCTAATGAAGCAGAAGTATCCCTTGCCCTAGACTACTGTTTGCATCGAACTATCAGTAGTTGCTATATAAGGCTAGTCTCGATCCCCTGTCAGATTCCCTATCAATTGCCAGAGGATTATCAGTTGGAGTTGGGTCAGGGGATTGCCTTAACTGAGGGGCAGGACGCTATTTTATTTGGTTACGGTCCCGTGCTGCTGCCACAAGCCTATCAAGCTGCCCAGTTATTGGCTCAGAATCACGGTATCACCCTGAAAGTAGTGAATTTGCCTTGGCTAAATTTTGTAGATTTAGACTGGTTGGAGCAAATCCTCCAAGGTTACTCCTGGGTGTTTACCCTGGATAACCATTATGTAATAGGAGGACAGGGAGATCGGATTGTAAGTGGTTTGGCAGAATTAGGATTGTCTGGGCAAATACAGGTAAGGCAATTTGGAGTATTTGATATTCCTAAATGCGGTCAAAATCAGGAAGTGCTTCGTGCTCATGGGCTAGATGCTGAAAGTTTAGCATTTGATATTAATAAAACTATGATGTAGCATTTTTAGTTAAGTTGTGAATATACTCCCTCCAGCAAAGGCAAGAGGCAAGAGGCAAGAGGCAAGAGGCAAGAGGCAAGAGGCAAGGTAAGCATTCAGCCGTGAGCTTTTAGCTCACGCTACGGGAACAGCTTACTTAAAATAAACCTTGAACGGGAGAATTTAATAGTTCCAGATTAATCAGAATGGAAAGTATGGGGAAAAGCACATCTAAGCATATGCGCGTAGCGCATATGCTGAAAACTGAAAACTGAAAACTGAAAACTGATAGCTGATAGCTGATAGCTGATAGCTGATAGCTTACATAAATGTTATAATAATTAACGGTAATTAAATAACAACTATTGCCTCAAGTTCTAGTACCATAGAAGTGTAATGACTACCGTTTTATTTTGGGACATCGACAGCACTTTATTAACCACAAAACGAGCCGGGATATTTGCCCTAGAAGAGGCGGCTAGTGAGGTAATTGGTGAAACGGTTTCACTGACAAATATAGAAACTGCAGGCATGACAGACCCAATAATTGCCGCTAATATTCTCAAGCAGTACGGTTTGTCCCCAGAACCGAAATTGGTGGATCAACTGCTGAAATACTACGTTAACTACTTGCCTCAAAGTTTGCCCCGCCGAGAAGGATATGTCCTGGAGGGGGTAATCGAAATTCTAGATGCTTTGCATGATCGAACTGATGTGGTTTCGATGTTGCTGACAGGAAATATCGAAGCAGGAGCATTTGCAAAATTAAGCTATTATGGCTTGGCTGATTACTTTAGTGGTGGTGGATTTTCCGATAAAACTGAAACTAGAGTTGATATTGCCCAACAAGCTTTAGCGATCGCATCCGAGAAGTATGGCGCGATTCCATCGGAAAAAACTTACGTGATTGGCGATACTCCCCATGACATTCACTGTGGCAAAGCCATTGATGCTCGTGTGATTGCGGTTGCCACTGGTAAATATGACCAGGAGTCCCTAGAGGAACATCAGCCCTGGTGGACAATACCATCCCTGCCATCATCAACAGTGTTTATGGAAAAGATTGGCTTGAAAATTTAGAATTAAGAATGCAGAATGCAGAATGCAGAATGTAGAAGGCAGAAGGCAGAAGGCAGAAGGCAGAAGGCAGAAGGCAGAATTCTTAATTCTTAATTCTTAATTCTTAATTCTTAATTCTTAATTCTTAATTTAACCACTATCCCATCCCTGCTGATTGCAACGCCATCTCCATCAAAATCTGATGAGCGGATTCTTCTTTAACCCCTTGAGCTGGCCGTCGTTGGATATAGGTGCCATCAGGCTGTAAATCCCAAGCTTGACGGTTATCTGCTAACATAATTGCCAGGATTTCTTCCAAATCTTTGGTAATCTCTGGGTCTTCCACTGGTGTCACTGCTTCTACCCGTCGATCCAAATTACGACGCATCCAGTCTGCACTGCCAATATAGACTTCCTCTTGACCCTGATTTTGGAAGTAAAAAATCCGTGAGTGTTCTAAAAAACGACCCACGACACTCACCACACGGATATTTTCACTGACTCCTTTAAGACCAGGACGCAGACCACAAATTCCCCGCACAATCAAGTCAATTTTTACACCAGCTTGTGAGGCGTTGTAGAGGGCGGCAATAATCTTGGGGTCTAGTAGGGAATTCATTTTGGCAACAATACGACCTGTTGCCCCGTTGCGGCAATGTTCAATCTCGCGCTGAATCATTTTGATCATGCGATCGCGTAAACTAAATGGTGCGACCAACAACTTTCGATAAGATTTTTGCCGTGAGTAACCGGTCAAAGAATTAAACAAATCTGTCAAATCTGCTCCTAAATCATCACGGCAACTCAATAGTCCTAAATCAGTATATAGTTTGGCAGTCTTAGAATTATAATTCCCCGTCCCAATGTGAACATACCGACGAATTTTATCTCCCTCCCGACGCACCACCAGCACAATTTTGGTGTGAGTTTTTAAACCCACCAAACCATAGACTACATGGACTCCAGCCTGTTCTAACTTTCTTGCCCAGACAATATTATTTTCTTCATCAAAACGAGCCTTTAGTTCTATGAGTACCGACACTTGCTCACCATTTTCTGCTGCTCTAATCAAGGCATCGATAATGGGTGAGTCACCAGATGTGCGATATAGAGTCATTTTGATGGCTAGGACATCTGGATCTTGAGTGGCCTGGGTAATAAAACGCTCTACCGTTGCGCCAAAGGAATGATAAGGATGGTGTACCAGCAAATCCCTACTGCGAATCACGCTGAATATATCTTCCACATTCTCGTCCCCTAGGGGAAACCGCAGGCGTCGGGGTACCACTGGTTCCCACACAGGGTCTTTCAATTCTGGCCGTGGCAATGCCATCAACGACATCAAGTCACCCAGTGCCAACAGACCGTCGAATTCATAGACATCGGTTTCTTCAAGTTCCAGCTCTCGCATCAGGGTTTTCCTGACTAACTTGGAGGTGGTCACAGGAATTTCCATGCGCACGGCAGAACGTCCAAACCGTCGTTTCCGTAGTTCCTCTTCAATCGCTATCAGCAGGTCATCTGCCTCGTACTCCTCTACTGTCAAATCAGCATTGCGGGTAATGCGGAAGGGATGACACTCCTGAATCTTCATCCCTGGAAACAGAGATTGTAAATTATGGGCAATGATTTGTTCGAGAGGAACACCAGTCCAACTAGTCGTTTTTCCATTATGTTGTTGCTGCAATTTTTCCGGGAGGGGAACAAAGCGCTTTAAGACTCTAGGAACTTTCACCCGAGCAAACAATTCTGCTCCCGTTTCCGGGTCTTTGACCACTACCGCCAGATTCAAACTGAGATTGGACATGTAAGGAAAGGGATGGCTGGGGTCCACAGCCAGGGGAGTCAGAACTGGAAAAATTTGCTCAGAATAGTAGTTTTCCAGGTAATTCCGCTGTTTCTGGTTCAAGTCCACGTAGTCGAGAATGTAAATCCCGGCTTTGGCTAGCAGCGGTCGCAGTTCCTGCTCACAGTGTTGATGCTGTTGAGTTACCATCGGTAACAGCCGCACTCTGATGGCATCGAGTTGTTCACTGGGTGTGCGACCATCGGCTGTCCGTTTACTAACTTGTGCTTCCACCTGTTGTTTTAAACCAGCCACCCGCACCATAAAGAATTCATCAAGGTTCGAGCTAAAGATGGCCATGAACTTCAGACGCTCTAACAGAGGTGTTCGGGGGTCCGTTGCTTCATGTAATACTCGGTTATTGAACTCCAACCAGCTCAGTTCTCGATTGAAGTAATAGTCAGGGTCACTCAGATTAAGCTCAATTGTGGTCTGTTCTGTGGTCTGTTCAAATTCAGGCGTATTATTTTGAAATTGAAAATGGATATTTTCAACGTCAGACTTATTCTTTTTAGCTTTACCCATGATCCTCAGAGTTAACCCACTTGATCAGGCTGTTTTGTCGCAACGAGAGAATAGTCTTCCAGATTGTAGCGTTAAACGAACCTCAAGGATTAAACACTTCGTCTTCTCTACCTACCCACCACTGACCTAAATTCATCAAATCCTGGTGAATATCTTCTAGTTCTCTGATATAAGCTTCCGATGATAGGGTGGCGCGCCGCTCCTGAAGCTTCTTCAGGCGCAGTTGCACAAGTAACCAGGGTTTGGAGATGCCGTCAGTAGCTTCTATATATTGCGCTAACTCTTTACTATTCATGAATTTAACTTGAAATTTGTCTAATTTTTTAATTAAGGTAACATGTAATGTTAATAACTGTAAAATTATTTTTATTTAGGATAGTTATCTGGTATAATATAATTCTTTGACAACTCAGTGAAGTCAGTGCGATGCTCCAAAAGAGCCGCTACGCGATTGGCCGTAGGCCACGCTACGCGAACGCTAAACTCTATGAGATCTCCCCATCTCCCCATCTCCCCATCTCCCCATCTCCCCACACCCCCCACACCTCCCTCTCTTTCCCGATTCCCTATCTTCAAATCGACTATCGCTTTAGAACACAACTTGCTATAACTTACTATGGGTAGGGGGGGGATGGAATAGATTGGGCTAACTACGTTAGTTAACTAATGTCAAAAACCCTGATTAGCCATTGGCTATCCTGGAGCTATTCCTCCCTTACCGATTTTTACCACGTGCTCTGACCACAAGCGAACTCTAAAAAATATGTTGAAAAAAGTTATTGCCCAGCTCAAAGAGTGGTTCCCTGCTCCAGAAGTCCATGCCCACTGCGATGGACCTTGCGGGGTGTATGACCCAGCTGCTGCACGTATCACCGCTGAGGCAGTACTCTCCATGACCAAGAAGATCCTTGATCTTCAGCCAGCGAGTAATGATCCAGCGGCAGTAGTTGCTTACCAAAATACCCTATCCCGGTTCATTGCTATTAAGGAAGAGCAGGCTCAGAAGACCAAAGAGGAAATACTGATCCTGTGGACAGACTATTTCAAGCCAGTACACTTGGAGCAGTTCCCAGACCTACACGATACCTTCTGGAAAGCCGCAAAGTTATGCTCTGCCTGCAAGGTGGAAGTTAGCCTTGAGCACGCCAATGAGCTACTCGATGCAGTAGAGAATATCCACAAGATGTTCTGGGCAACCAAGAATCGCGATATTGTCTGGTATAAAGCTAGCTAAACCTCAGAATGTAGAATGTAGAATTAAGAATGTAGAATTTAGAATGCAGAATGTAGAAAGCAGAATCTAGAAGGCAGAAGGCAGAAGGCAGAAGGCAGAAGGCAGAATGTAGAATTCTTAATTCTTAATTCTTAATTCTTAATTCTTAATTCTTAATTCTTAATTCTTAGTTCTTAGTTCTTAGTTCTTAATTCTACATTCTTAATTCAAATGCTTTTTACCAAAAACAGTATTCCTGAGCTAGCACTGTTGATATTGCGAAAACGGTTGCGCTTCAGAGTTACAGGAGGATCCATGATTCCCCTGCTCCAACCAGGAGAGGAGCTCTTAATTGATCCGAGAGCTTATCGGCACATGCCGCCCAAGGTTGGTGACATTGTTGTGGCTAGACACCCTTACCGAAAGCAGTTGCGATTGGTGAAACGGGTAACTGTGGTGCTGGAAGATGGACGTTGTTTCCTACAAGGAGACAACCCAATAGAAAGTACCGATAGCCGCTCTTTTGGTTTAGTGGATTCTCAACAGATTATTGGTAAAGTAACCAGTCGTTTTTTTTAGTAGTTTTCTGTAACATCCCAAAGCTATTCCTTGGAATGCCTTTTTGGTTTTACCCACGCAACTCGCCCAAGAATTAGTAAGCCAATGGCTGAAGGAGAACCGACGAACAGATGAAGCGCCTGCTGTCCGGTAACAATCAAGGCCATACCAAAACCAACGGCAATCAGATTTGCGAATAATGGGAATAGAAAAACTCGCCAGTCCCTCATAACTACGTACCAGTTATAGACAAAAATTATCGAAGGAACTAATTGCACCAACTGCATTAATTCTTTGCCCTCTTGCACACCATAAAGTAGGGGAACAGCAACCATGCTGGCAACTAAGATCAAATCCAGAAAGCGGGATTTTTTCAGTCCTAGGGCAATCAAGCACATGCCAGCAGTAATGAAGGTATAGAATAGCCGATTGAGATCAGAAACTTGGCTGACATAAACCCAGTCATCCCCGATGTGTTCAGCGATTTCGTAGGAGTTAGCGATCGCAAAACAAGCATAGCCACAGTAGATCAGTGGTAGCGATCGCACCTTGACAACAGAAGTATAGAATTGACTCCAATAAGAAAAAATCCAGATGTTAACCGCAGCAACCAGATAGACCGATAGATGGGCGGCAATTATTGCCAATTTCAACAACGTGGGCATTGATTAGAGTAGTGTGATATCGTCTCTAGGAGCATAACTATCATAGTAAGAATTCAGCTATCAGCCGTCAGCAGTCAGCTAATGCGCTAGGGCGTGTTTTCAAAGTTTTCCGCAAGATTATGATCCCCCCCAGCCCCCCTTAAAAAAGGGGGGAGCCATACTCAAAGTCCCCCTTTTTTAAGGGGGATTTAGGGGGATCTCCGAGGCAAGAAAACACGCCCTAGGCTCACGCTACTGAAGGTGTTTATGGGAGTAAAGTCCCAGCGCTGGTGGGGTGAATAATCTGGTAGTAAAGTTCTAAAACTTCAGTGACGGTGAGATAACGCATTAAGCCAGTCGGCGATAAAGTTCAGCATTTTTATGCAAAACGTATGCTGTAGCATCATTAAAAGACAGTTCTGACTGAGTTAAATATTGCTCAACACTCATCAACACTAACTCTTCTATAGAAACATTCAGGTTAGCTGCAATGTCTTGGAGTTGTTGCAAACGCTCATCCGGTATCGTAATCTGGATAGAACTCATAGCCATTAAAGCTTTATCGGGTATGGCAATTATAGCATTAATGAACAGGTGGGCAACATTGTCTTTCACAGAGCTACCCCATACCCGGTCACCCTTTTTGCCGTTATCCTACTTAATTCCCTGACTTCACGAATTGCAGTTCATAGAGATAAGCATACCTTCCCCCTTGAGCAATTAATTCGGTATGGGTTCCAGTTTCCACAATCTCACCTTTTTCCAGAACCACAATTAAATCAACATCAGCAATAGTAGACAGTCGATGAGCAATCACTAAGCTAGTGCGTCCTTTAAAAAGCTGTTTAATAGACTCTTGAATCAGTTGTTCTGATTCAGAATCTAGAGCCGAGGTGGCTTCATCTAAAATAACAATTTGGGGATTTTTCAGCAAAACTCGGGCGATCGCAATCCGTTGTCGCTGTCCTCCTGATAGTTTCACACCCTGCTCACCAATAATGGATTTATAACCATCAGGGAAATCCATAATAAAATCATGGGCATTGGCAGCTTTTGCTGCTGCTTCAATTTCCTGATCTGTGGCATCTAGCTTACCGTAAGCTATGTTCTCTCTTACTGTGCCGTAGAGCAGTAACGTTTCTTGGGGCACGATGCCAATATGCGTTCGCGTAGCGTCGGCTTCGCCGAATCGCAAGGAACTTAAACTAATATCTTGTAGATCATGTCCATCAAGTAATACTCGTCCCTTTTGGGGATCGTAAAACCGAGCGGCTATTTTAGCAATAGTGCTTTTTCCCGAACCAGAAGAACCTACTAAAGCCACTGACATCCCCGGTTGAATGTCTAAATTGAAGTTTCTGATCACTGACTGATTGTTGTGATAAGCAAACTCCATCTCTTCAAATTTGAGATTGCCCTGTATCGAGGTCAAGTTAATCGCATTTTCCTTCTCTTTAACCTCTACTTTGGTATCTAAAATCTGAAAAATTCTTTTGGCTGATACTCCTGATATTTGGATAATATTGACTAATCCATTAAACCGATTAATCGGTTTATTTAAAAGGGTGACATAGGTTAACAGGGCTGCTAATTCCCCAATAGTCAGATGGCTAACCATCACTCCCCAAGCACCGAAAACTAATGTCAGTAAATTCCCCAGCTCATTCAGGGTATTAATAATCGGTACGAATATAGACCAAAACCGAGTTGCCTTAAGATTTTCTTCCCGATAGTTACGACTAAATTCAGTAAATCGGTCAATTTCATACTGCTCGTTACCAAAAGACTTGATAATTTTGATATTCGAGATAGTATCTTGTAAGTGATTACTAATTAAATCAGCTTGATCGTTAACCGATTGATAGATTTTTTGTAGTCTTTTCTGAGAAAATTGTAAAATATAAATGATGAAAGGCCAGGTAATGGCAATCATGATTGCCAGCAGCCAGTTACTGACAAGGATATAAATTAAAACGACAATAAACGCAAAACTATCGATTAATATAGCAATTAAATTAGCAGACAGTAATTGCCCGACTATATCCACATCTCTTGCCAACCGTGACATTAATTCGCCCGTGCGTTGGCCTTCAAAAAAACTAATGGATAGACCTTGAATATGTTGATATAAATCTAGGCGAATGCTCTCAATGGTTTTTTGTCCGAATACTTTGATTGCATAGAGTTGAAAAAATAGCAAAGCACCGGCTGCTAAAGTCATAGATAGGATAATTACTCCTACCCAAGGCAGCATATTAAATTGTTTTTCGGGAATCACTACATCTATAACATAGCGATTAACTTGGGGAATAAAGAAGTTTATAAATGAAGCACAGATAGTTAAGACTATAGCGAATAAAAAGGGTGCTTTATGCTGCCAACCATAGTCAAATAGACGCCGGGATAAATGCGTCTCTAGTTCTTCCGGTACTTTCTCTATTTCATTATCTGTCTTATTATCTGTATCTGTATCTTGAACATTATCTAGCTTTTCTTCAGATTTTTCTAGATTATTATCTAATTCTTGTTGTAACTTTTCTGCTTCATCATTAGTAACTTGAGGGATTTGATCAGCTTTCATTATGACCCATGGGTGAGGAGAATTTCAGCAATAGCTTGAGAAATGGGGCTGGGGGGGCGACAAGCGCCCTGTAACCCTTGATATATCTTAAATTGACCAAATTATGGTAAAAAAAGATAGGTCATAAATTGTCAATACGACCTATCAATTGAAAATGCTACCAAAATTATATCAAAAACATCTAAAAAATCTACTTTGTGAATCTCAATTATTGTTTTTTTACCTTATAATAATAATTAGACAAGACACCAAAAATATAAAACTTGAAAAAATCGCAGAGTCACTCCCTTTACCCATTCAATTTCAATCACGACGTAAAAAACTACAGAGATTTTTGTCTTTGCCAGTATTTGATG
>NZ_JAAHHM010000174.1:0-547 GCF_010692445.1 Moorena sp. SIO3E8
CTCTTTGTCAAGATTATGAGTATTTGCCTCAAAACTCCGAGACCATGATTTACATCGCCATGATTCGTCTCATGGTTCGGCGCTTAGCCTAATTTGCTACACCCCTACCCCTTTTCAAACAGCCTCTTAGATCTTATCTAAATCAAAATTGCTCCGGTATCATAACTTGACTCAATAAACAAGATCCAGGTGCGATCAATTTTTTAACTCAGATTCACTACAGTGTCTTGATGCAGTCGCTCATGGGGGAAACCCCCAAGACCGCGCTGCATCGCTATCTGAAATAGTATTAACTTTGAAGAATTTGCCTTGGCCTACGATAATATCTGCAAATACCTAGCAGAAGAATACCCATCGGAGTTTTTTCACTGGCTATTGGGTGAAGAACCTCGGGATATTCAGGTACTTAAAACCGAATTAAGTAGTGAACCAATTCAAGCTGATGCTCTGAGTTTACTCCAAAGTACTAACCAAATTCTGCACCTAGAATTTCAAACCCTGCCCCAATCCGAGCCACCATTACCATTTCGGATGTTGGACTACTGGG
>NZ_JAAHHM010000174.1:647-11360 GCF_010692445.1 Moorena sp. SIO3E8
AGTAGTGAACCAATTCAAGCTGATGCTCTGAGTTTACTCCAAAGTACTAACCAAATTCTGCACCTAGAATTTCAAACCCTGCCCCAATCCGAGCCACCATTACCATTTCGGATGTTGGACTACTGGGTCAGACTACAACGAAAGTACCGATGTCCCATTGAACAGGTAGTGATTTTTCTAAAGTCTACGACCTCACAGATGGTATTTACTAACGAGTTTAGGGATACTAACACCTGGCATCGTTATAGAGTAATTCGCCTGTGGGAACAAGACCCATTACCACTGTTGGCCAATCGGGCTTTGTTACCCTTGGCCACTTTAGCTAGGAGTAATAGCCCTAATCGATTGTTAGAGCAAGTCGTTGCCGAAGTAGATAAAATTGAAGAAAAACCATTACGGGGAAACCTAGCGGCCTGTGTAGATGTACTGGCTGGTTTGCGGTTTGACAAAAATTTAGTCTGTCGATTGTTGAGGGAGGAAGTTATGGAAGAATCTGTTACCTATCAAGATATTATCCAAAAGGGACGCCAGCGCGGCAAGCAGGAGGGAGTCCTATTAGTTGTGATGCGTCAGCTAACCCTGAAGTTAGGTTTAATTGACCCTGTGCTCCAACAGCAGATTGAGGGATTATCCATTACTCGATTGGAGGAATTGAGTGAAGCGTTGTTGGATTTTAAGACAGCAACGGATTTAGCCGTTTGGTTGGAGCACGGCTGAGATTGAACTGTTAGTGTTCACCAGGATTTTTGGTGGGGACATGATTTTTAAAAGACCTGATTAGATCAGGTCTTTTTTAGATATTATCTCAATCAAAATTGCTCCGTTATCATAACTTGAATCAATAAACAAGATCCAGGTGCAATAAATTTTATGGTTCAGATTTAATACAGTGTCTGAGATAGTATTAACTTTGAACAATTTGCCTTGGCCTACGATAACATCTGTAAATACCTAGCAGAAGCATACCCATCGGAGTTTTTTCACTGGCTATTGGGTGAGGCACCTGATGATATTCAGGTACTTAAAAGCGATGCAGCGCGGTCTTGGGGGTTTCCCCCATGAGCGACTGCATCAAGACACTGAATTGAGTAGTGAACCAATTCAAGCTGATGCTCTGAGTTTACTCCAAAGTACTAACCAAATTCTGCACCTAGAATTTCAAACCCTGCCCCAATCCGAGCCACCATTACCATTTCGGATGTTGGACTACTGGGTCAGACTACAACGAAAGTACCGATGTCCCATTGAACAGGTAGTGATTTTTCTAAAGTCTACGACCTCACAGATGGTATTTACTAACGAGTTTAGGGATACTAACACCTGGCATCGTTATAGAGTAATTCGCCTGTGGGAACAAGACCCATTACCACTGTTGGCCAATCGGGCTTTGTTACCCTTGGCCACTTTAGCTAGGAGTAATAGCCCTAATCGATTGTTAGAGCAAGTCGTTGCCGAAGTAGATAAAATTGAAGAAAAACCATTACGGGGAAACCTAGCGGCCTGTGTAGATGTACTGGCTGGTTTGCGGTTTGACAAAAATTTAGTCTGTCGATTGTTGAGGGAGGAAGTTATGGAAGAATCTGTTACCTATCAAGATATTATCCAAAAGGGAGTCCAGAAGGGACTCCAGCAGGGACTCCAGCAGGGACTTCAGCGCGGCAAGCAGGAGGGAGTCCTATTAGTTGTAATGCGTTTGCTAACCCTGAGGTTAGGTTTACTTGAGCCTGGGCTCCAACAGCAGATTGAGGGATTATCGATTACTCGATTGGAGGAATTGAGTGAAGCGTTGTTGAATTTTGAAACAGTAAGGGATTTAGCGGTTTGGTTGGAGCACTAGGGAATAGGGAATAGGAAAAAATTCGGCGTTGCTGAATCTTTGAATGAATAGGAGTAGAGTGGGCATCCTGCCCGCTCGAAAATAAGCATGAAACTGGCAAGATGCCAGTTCCACAATAAGCATGAAACTGGCAAGATGCCAGTTCCACCCAAGATGCCCATTCCACCAACATGTCCATTCCAGAAAACTCTTAAAATCATTCCATTATTAAGCAACGCCCTAAAAAAAGCGATGCAGCGCGGTCTTGGGGAGCCAGTGCGGTCTTGGGGGTTCCCCCCATGAGCAACTGCCGTGGTTTCCCCCATGAGCGACTGCATCAAGAAAGCGATCGCATTTCCTAATCCGATCGCTTTCTGCAATTCTTCAGTTGTATCAATAGTTTGGTGCAGTCAAGGATTAGGATGCCAGGGCGACTTCCACGGTCTGCTGCAATTCACCATTTTGATACATTTCAATCATCACATCGGAGCCACCGATAAACTCTCCGTTAATGTACACTTGAGGAATCGTTGGCCAGTTGGAATATTCTTTGATTCCCTGACGGATGTCGAAATCTTCTAGTACGTCTACAGTTTCGTAGGGAACTCCTAAGTGATTCAGAATTTGGACAACGTTATTGGAAAATCCACACTGGGGCATTAGTTTGCTGCCCTTCATGAATACCAAAATTTTGTGGTCTTGTGTTAATTTATCTATTCTATCTTTCAGTTCTGGTGTCATCGTTGTCTTAAACTCCTGGAATATTTAGATAGTTATTTTGATAGTCGGTATTATATTAGTCTAGCGGGCGCGAAATCCTAGACTCTTCCAATTATGACTTAGACCAGTTTACTCCTTGCCAGCCCAAGCTTCGGGGGTATAGGTTTTTAGAGCTAGGGCGTGAATGGCCTCTGTTGCCAACTCTTGGCTTAGGGCACCATAAACCAGCTGATGTTGTTTTACCAGGGATTTACCTTCAAACTCCGAGGAGACAACAATGGCTTGGAGATGGTTACCACCCCCTAAATCTTCTACCTTTACCTGAGCATCCGGTATCGATGCTTTAATCTTTTCTTCAACTTGCTGTGTACTAATCGGATCCATTTTTTTTGTTCTAGTTTCTAGTCGAATTTCTAAAATATACTAAAATTAAACGTAAGCATATGCGCGTAGCGCTTAAGCTGATAGCTTACAATTTAACTGCCTTTATTAGAACCAGCGGATGAGGTGGGCTGGCTATTGCCATTTCTAGGAAAGGGAGAATCGACGAATCCTAGCTCAAACAGCTGTTGGTAGGATTTTTTTCCCAATTCCCTGGTTGGATTTTGAGACCGAATAATTTGAATTAACAAGGGGACAGCTAATTCTGGCTGGTCATTGGCTCGATGGACTAGGGCTAGCCGATAGGTAGCTTCATCTCGCTTTTCAGCAGTTTCCAGGGCTTTTTGCCGTTGAGACTCGTAGACTCGGTTGTCAATGCCAGAAAAACTGGAAGCCAGCTGTTGGTAAAAGTTAGACAACTGGTTGAATATCTGACGTGCTTCTTGGAGTTTTTTGGCAGCTACGCTATAGTTCCCTGAATCAATAGCGTTAGTCGCCTCTTGCATCATCCGCTCTCCCCCCGGCATACTCAATAGGCTGTCTTCTTGAGTCAACGGTCCGGTATTGTTGGGGTCAGTGATGTCTGATTCTACTTGGATATCAGCACCTTGTGCCTGGGCTGGTGGCAGTACTACCAAAGCTGCCATCACGGGAAGAGCAACGAAACAGGCGAGCCTGACCGAATTAAGAGTGCCAGAATAAACCATACTATAGCTTTGGGAATTGGTTACCTAAAATGATAGAGTAAATCCAAACTATTGGTATAGTACCATTACCAAACTGGATCAAGGGCTTCTTGGAAAGGTAAAGCAGGTACCAGAGTTGTTGGATTTAAGGTTCAGACTGAAACTAGTCCTAAAATGTTCCGTAGGGTATGTCAGTGTGCTGATAGCTGATAGCTGTTCGCGCAGCGTGTGCGTAGCGCATAGGCTGACTACTTACAGGTTAACTAGTTACGTTTTCAATTAACGATAAATACAGATAAGACTTGATAAGTACGTGTTTTGCTGGCGTTAATGCCTGATTTCTATCGCTTCATCCATCTTTGGTGTCTTGATTAATTTTGACAGCATTAAAACGTCTCGTTATACTACTTTTGTAGTACAAGTGAAAGCAAAGCTTTTCCTTTAGCCTTGGTAAGCCGATGAATTTGCCCGAGTAATACTCAACGAACGTTGGGTCAGTGCTCCGTGAGCCATTACCCAGCTAACCTTCAACCAGCTAACCTTCAACCAGCTAACCTTCAACCAGCTAACCTTCAACCAGCTAACCTTCAACCAGCTAACCTTCAACCACCTAACCTTCAACCACCTAACCTTCAACCACCTAACCTTGGCCTATGGGCCACGCTTCGCGAACAACATTGAGCAACCCATGTGTTGTCTTAGCTATGTATCTTACAACATCTGAAATCGATACGGAACGAGTAGCACTGACGGCTTACGATTTGTGGAAATCTTATGGCAATCGCACTGTCGTTAGTGGAGTTAGTTTTACCCTAAATCCTGGGGAAGTTTTGGGTTTACTTGGACCGAATGGTGCGGGTAAAACCACTACGGTGGGAATGCTCTACGGCGCAGTTGTTCCTAGTCGTGGCTTTGTGCAGTTGGGTCAATATCAGGTACATTCTCAAGGGCGACAGGTTCGTTTTTCGATGGGGATTGTTACTCAAGAGGATAATCTTGACCCGGACTTCACCGTATTTGAAAATTTGGTTATCTTTGCCCACCACTACCGGATTACCGGTAAGTCAGCTCGGAAACGGGCAGGGGAGTTACTGGAGCTGGTGGGGCTACAGGATTATGCTCAGCGGCGGATTGATGAGCTATCTGGTGGCTTGAAGCGGCGTTTGGTATTGGCACGGGCCTTGATTAATCATCCCCAAGTCGTGTTTTTAGATGAACCTACCACAGGACTTGACCCAGATGCACGGCAGGATTTTTGGAAGCTGGTGATTCAGCTGAAAAATCAGGGTTGTGGGGTGTTGTTGACTACTCACTATATGGATGAAGCACAACGATTATGCGATCGCTTAATCTTACTTCAGCAGGGTAAAGTAATTGACGAAGGTACCCCCGATCAGCTAATTGAGCGCACTGTTGGTAAAGAGCTAGTGGAGATTGAGGGTATCTCCGAAGATATCCTGCAACAATTAGCGACTCAGTACGGAACTTGGTATCGCACCTTTGGCAGTAACTACCTGATAGCATTACCTATCGACAATCCCCAAGCTCTCTGGAAAGAGCTCAATACAATTCCATCTGTTAGTCTAAGCCGCCGCTCCACCAACTTGGAAGATGTATTTTTACGACTGACCGGAACATCATTGGATTGATTAAGTTAGACAGGTTTACTATCAAAATAATGAAAGGAATTTCTGTAACATTTTGGGGCATCTACTCGGTCTGGTATCGTCATGCCAAAGTGTATCAAAAAACTTGGCTAGTCAATAGTTTACTTCCAATTTCTGAACCTGTAATCTATCTGATTGCTTTTGGCTATGGTTTAACTCCCCTAGTGGGAGATGTTTATTACCATGGTCAAAACACATCTTATTTGAACTTTATAGCTCCTGGAATGATAGGAATTGGGGTACTGTTTCAGTCTTTTTCTGAAGGAGCATATGGGAGTTATTTGCGCTTGAGTTTTCAAAAAACTTGGCATGCACTGCTGACAGCACCCTTGAGTTTCATGGAAGTATTTATTGGAGATTGGCTATGGGCAACTACAAAGGGAGCTCTAGCTGGTACCATCACAGGTTTAGTAGCGGTGATCTGGGGACTTTACTCTGGCTGGCAATTGCTGGTATCTTTGCCTGTAATTATTTTGGGCAGTATGCTGTTTGGTGCTATTGGGCTATTTACAGCTGGAACGGTGCGTACTATTGATCAGATTAATGTGCCGATTTTCTTGTTTATGATACCAATGTTTACTCTCTGTGGTACTTATTTTCCTAGGGATACATTACCCACTGGACTGGGTTATGTCGCTGCTGTTTTACCCCTATCATCGATGGTTGATTTGTTACGTTGGCCCTTAGGGTTACCAGAGTTCTGGTTTTTAGAATTAATCTGGTTGTTGGTATGGACTGTTGTGTTTTATATCCTAGCTTGGCGTCAGATTTATCCTATTCTATTCCGTTGATTAGTCAAGGGAGTAGGGAGTCGGGAGTCGGGAGTCGGGAGTTGGGAAAGAGAGGGAAGTGTGGGAGATGGGGAGATGGGGAGATGGGGAGATGGGGAGATGGGGAGATGGAGAGATGGGGAGATGCTTACAAGGGTAGGTTTTTTAAAAAGGGGCGAGTAGGTACTTTTATTACGTATAAATTAATAAAAATATGTATCAAAATACACTATAATTTCCGGGATAATTCTTCCCATTTCCCGCTTTTCCCGACTCCCTACTCCCGATTCCCGATTCCCGATTCCCGACTCCCGATTCCCGACTCCCGATTCCCTACTCCCTGTTCCCTGTATATAGATATAGCTCGTTAGTTAGATTTTTTAATTTCTTCACATTATATTCACAAGATGGTGATTTAATAAGTTATACCAGTTGAGTCAATATAATACAAGACATGAAGCTCAAGGTAAACCCGCCCAACAATCACCCTTTACGGTTTAAAATGGTTGTTTTTTTGATTTATAGTGGCTTAGTCTACTTAGGGATTGCTTCGTTATATTGGTTTGTGGTATTTCCCATAAATTTTATTGAGGGGTTTCTTGAAAAATCCCAACTCAATAAACTATTTTTTTTTGTAAATCAAGTAGAGCAAAAAGACCAAATTTTGTTTTTTATAGCTGTTGTAATAATGGCTATTGGACTAGTAATTTTGATTAAACTTTACTACTTAAACAAAGGTTTATATAACCTCTCAAAAACTGGTATAACTGTCAAGACTACTATCGGTACAGAAGACAAGCAAATAATTCAATGCTTGAATAATGCCCTGGAGTGGCTGAGTTCTGATCAGATTGCCCTACGGCTAGGTGGAATTTATGCCCTAGAACGAATTGCTAAGGTTTCTGCCCAAGACCACTGGAAAATTATGGAAATTTTATCGACATTTGTGCGATATCAGTCCCCTGGGAAGATTCATGTAGAGCAGCAAAAGCAAATAAATGACTCATCCAGTCCTCTTCCAATTACAGAAGACCAAAAACTCCCTATTGATATTCAAGGTGCCCTAACGGTTATTGCAAGGCGCGACAGCTCAAAAGAACTCGAAGATCAGAAAATTGATTTACGTAACGCCACACTGATTGGGGCAAACTTAACAGAAGCAAACCTGCAAGAAGCATACCTTAGTGGCTCCAAACTACAAGGAGCTTGTCTTAATCAGGCTAATCTAAAAGGAGCATATGTGATCGGAGCCAATCTAGAAGGGGCAGACTGTAATCAAGCTAACCTCCAAGGAGCATACTTGATAAAAGCTAACTTGACAGACGCTTGCTTATTTGATGCTAACCTAGAAGGGGCATTTCTCAGGAGAGCTAAGCTAGAAAAGGTAATCCTCTGGAACGCTAATTTACAGGGGGCATCTTTGATTCAAGCTAACTTGCAAGAGGCAAATTTAGAGGGAGCTAATCTCCAGGGTACAGATTTAAGAGAGGCTAACCTCCAAGGAGCTAAAAATCTGACCCAAAAGCAGATTGAATTGGCACAGATAGATAGCGAAACTATTTTACCAGACTACCTGATTAGGAATTAATATTAGTATAATAAATTGGCTGTATTTTTAGGAAACAGAAGACATAAATTATATCGGGTGCATCTTATATTTATTTGTAAAAAGATCATCCCTCAAGAATTCCATTTAGATAATTTTTGATGCCATATTCCCTACTCCCTACTCCCTACTCCCTACTCCCTACTCCCTACCAGGAATCGATGATAGCGGTCGGGTAGGGTACGCGATCGCATAAACTGATGGAATCATCGATCAAATTCCACAGAAGAGAGGCTGATCCGTGGCTACGGACTACATTTTGTTTATACATGGTGTCAATACTCGCCAAGATCGAGAAACACCCGAATACGCTGACAAGCTTTTCGATCTGATTCAATCTAATGTTGAGTCATCCGTTCAACTCAAAAAGATCCCTCTGTACTGGGGTAATGTGGTGATTGAGCAGGAGAAGGAACTCCTAGGAGCATTGAAGGCATCGAAGGTGTGGAATGAGTTCTGGTTCAGAGACTTCCGTCAAAAGCAAATCTTACAATTCGTTGGAGACGGGGCTCTCTACCTCAGCAGACATGTTAGCTCTCTGGCTATTGAGCAGATGAGTAAACAAGCCTATCAGGGATTGGAGGGATACCAAGATCAGGACCGTTTGCACCTAGTCACTCACAGTTGGGGAACGATTATCCTATTTGATGTATTGTTTGCTAGTCGATGGGATGACCCAACTATACCTGGTCATGAGAGTATTCAGGGGATTCGCAAAAGCATTTTGGGCATCGAATCTGAGCTTGACAGTGCCATTCCTCTGGCTAGTGTTCATACCATGGGTTCACCTATTGCCCTATTTACTCTGATCCATATTGTTGGCAAAACCAGAGATGGCAGTACCCATGATATTAGTTCAAAACTAAAGGAATTACTGGCAATTCTGACTCAACAAGGAGTGGCGTTACCCTGGCAAAACTTTGTACATCCGGGGGATCCCATTGCTTGGCCCCTAGAAGGAGTGTTGCCAAAATTAGTAGATGAGTATGACAAAGTCATCAAACTTGAAGATGTACTGACGTACGGTTCTGGATTATTAGAAAATGTCGCTAAACCGGTACAATCGACATTTTTAGCATTAATAAATGGTGGAAGTGCTCACGACAGCTACTGGACTAGTCAGAAGGTGGCTAAAAAAATTGCAGAGACGATTCACCAGACAGCTAAGGGCTCCTATATTTTGGGCCCATCGATAATGCGCTGATGGCTAAGGCTCAAGGAAAATTACGGATTACCGGTTACCGATTATCGATTACCGATTACCGATTACCGGTAAATTTCCCGCTTTAAGGAGCTTCTTCATCCTCTTGATAGACTATCAAGTCCCCTGGTTGGCACTTGAGTGCTTTGCACAGGGAGTTGAGTATATCTTCGTCAATTCTAGGTAGACGGCGATGCCGTTTTAGCCTGGAAACGGAGTTAGGATGCTTTCCAATTATCTCAGCTAGGTCTTTATTGCTGATGTTGCGCTCAGCCATTACTACTGCCAATTTCCAGTGAATTACCACTTTAGTGTTTAACCTCTTACCATACTAAACGCTCGTTACGTTTGATTGTAACCTCTCACAGCATGAATTGTTGAAAATAATACTTCTATAATTTTTTTTTAAACTCAAAGTGTTGACAAACTGGCCAAGATAGGATATACTATAAAAGTACGCAGTTACAGTGATTGGCAATTCCCTCGCCAGCACAAAGCGATCGCACATAGGTTCTACAGGCCGGGATGTGCGATCGCTGTTCCACCACCAAGAAAACAAGGTGATATATAAATGGTAAACCCACGTTCCTGTCTTGATGCAGTCGCTCATGGGGGAAACCCCCAAGACCGCGCTGCATCGCTGCAAGAGCTAATCAAAGCTCCAATCTATGATGTCCCTCAGGGCAAAACCCCAGTCCGCCTCCTCGCCTGTGGTGTACCCAAAGGTGTTGAGAGTGTGATTAACCAATTGCACGTGCTTCGCTTTGCGGAAGTCATAGCGTGGACCCCGCCAATTCCTTCCCCTGTCGAGGGTGAGATCATCCGGATTTTGACTCGCCATGTTAATTTGAGGCGATAGGTTTAGGTATAGCGGTTTTAAATTTGGTGAGGTACAGGGTTTCTGATTTTAGGGAACAGGGAACAGGGAACAGGGAACAGGGAAGAGTAACCCACCCCTAGGGCGTGTTTTCTTGCCTCGCAGATCCCCCGTTTCCCTTAAAAAAGGGGGACTTTGAGTATGGCTCCCCCCTTTTTTAAGGGGGGCTGGGGGGGATCATAATCTTGCGGAAAACTTTGAAAACACGCCCTAACCCCTCCCAGGAGGGGAAGAGGGAATAGGTAAAAAATCTTGTGTACCTCATTAGAGGATATCTGAAAAGTTTTTTATACTGAATTTTGCCCCCCTAACCCCCCAACTTTGGGGGGAACAAGAGTCAATTTGCTTGTAAAAGTCCCCCAGAATTGGGGGACCAACGGGGGCTTGGATGTAGCAAATGAGACTTCTCAGACAACCTCATTAGGCTAAAAACCGCTATATCACTTTTTCAACTCCCCGCGCCCTGGCCTTGCGCCCGGGTCCCACACCTCCATCTCTTTCCCTGTTCCCGTCTTGATGCAGTCGCTCATGGGGGAAACCCCCAAGACCGCGCTGCATCGCTGTTCCCTGTTCCCTGTTCCCTAAAACCCAGGATTCTGTACCTCACCCAAATAATAATTTCTATATATGACCAATCAAAATCAATGGAATGCTGATGATTATGCTAATAATTCTTCAGCACAGCTCAATTGGGCAAAAGAACTAATTAAAAAGCTATCACTAATGGGTAACGAAACACTCCTGGATATTGGTTGTGGAGATGGAAAGATTACTGCTAAATTTGCCAGTATTATTAACAACGGTAGTGTTTTAGGAATTGATTCATCCCAGACGATGGTTGAGTTAGCTCGGAAGACATTTCGTAAGCATTCAGGTGATGGGGTTGACAAAAAGGGAAGGATGAGTAGTAGTGTAGAACCATGGAAATCAAACCGCCAGCTATCCCAAATAGCTTTGAAGCTCTGGAACTGCTGCCCCAATCAGTTCTG
>NZ_JAAHHM010000175.1:0-11355 GCF_010692445.1 Moorena sp. SIO3E8
ATTTTGCGACCGCAGTCTTGGGAAATCCCTGTTAGTTTAATAATGGCTCTCACCACTCCTCTCCCAATCCTTGCCTAAATCCTAGTCTCTATCACTGTTTCGACTACTTTTGCCTAATGGATAGCTTAAAAAAGGGGGGAGCCATACTCGCTCGTCCCCCTTTTTTAAGGGGGATAATGGGGGATCTCCGAGGCAAGAAAACACGCCCTAGGGAGCGCAAACAAAAATATTGTCCAAAATTGCCTAACAATAGTTTTGGACATCCTAGGTAGGAAGGAATTTAACCTAATAGGTGGTAAGCAAGAGCCCCTATTACTAATTACGTCAATTCATCCCTTCCAACAAAGTTTGTACCTTACCATCTGGGTGTAGCACCACGCGAATTTTTGGTATACCTTCCCCTTCTAAAGGGGACACAAAAGTTTCACCGATCAGAGGTATGGGGGCATTGTCTATATAGGTTTTGGCTGCTTGCCCAAGGGGAATTATACGTCGGATAGTACCATTATTATTTAACCACAAACTATAGTTCAAGGTTTTCTGTAGCCCTTCAGGAGGTTGCCAGCGCTCCTGGAAATATCGTCTGGCTTCTGCTACCTGAGAAATCTTATCAAACAGGGTATTTTGAGATATCGGATTCGCTACAGTAGGCTCAGATGGCTTTAAGGAATCAGAAACAGGGCTACTCGGGACATTCAGTCCAGGCACAGCTTGATCGATAACAGAGCTACTCGGGAGATTCAGTCCAGGCACAGCTTGATCAATAATTCTAGAGGTAGAAGAACCTCTCTGGAGACTGGACACATTCTGTTGAGGAGCAGGGATGGCTTGAACCGCCACATTAGTAGTAGAAGAAGTAGAAGTAGAAGAAATCGAAGCAGTAGAAGTAGAAGAAATCGAAGACTCAACGTCAGGGATTACCACTGTTTCTGTGGGGATCGATAGACTTTCTCTAGAGGAATCCTGAGTTTCCAGCTCAGTAGGAGAAGGGGCTGGTTTAATAACCGGCAATTCTGATACAATTTGTACTACAGCGATGGGACTGGGTGGAGTTGGTTTGGGTTGGGTATCTGCCGATTCAGTAGGTACATTAGTTTTACTAGCCTCAGAAACAGGTGCCTCACCGTTACTAGTCCCAGGAGCAGTAGCAGGACTAACAGCAGAACTAGCAACAGGACTAGTAACAGAAGTAGCTACAGGACTAACAGCAGAACTAGCTACAGAACTAGCAGCACTCAGTTTGGGAGAGTCTGGTGTCCTAGCTGGAGCAGGAACAATCTTGAGCATCGGACGTGAATTCGGGAGTGAAGCTATTGCTGGCGCAGTGCGTACTGGTGGTGGAGAGGGTGGCTTAACGGGAGGCGGTGGCGGAGTGCGTACTGGTGGAGAGGGTGGCTTAACGGGAGGCGGTGGGGGTAACTTGGTTCCTGGGGACAGACGGGGTGGTACCGATGGAGTTGGGATGGGAGTGCTCGGTGCTGGGGGTACCTGGGAAATGACTCGCTTTTTCCCAATTTTGCTGGAGTCTAATGCTGTTGTTTGTGATTCTGCTGTTGTTAGTGTTTTCGCTTTCTCAACAGGCTGAGGTTTCTCAAGCAACTTAATCACTGCTGCTGTTACACCCACTGCCAACAGCATCGATGCTGCTGTACGTATCCAACCCGATGATTCGGGTTTCCAACTGGGCTGATTGAGTTTTGGTAGGGATACTACTTCAGCCGCATATTCATCCAAAGCGGTAGCTAAATCAAACAGCTGTGTAGCACTTAAATCAACCACTGACCCAGATTCTTCATTAGCCAGCTTACCCAGAAACAGGCTATGGCTCAGTAACCCTTTCGATTGCAGATGGATTGGCTGAGTTGGAACTGCTGTGGCATTTTCTGCCTGAGGGGTTGGAAGAGTTAGGAGAGTTAAGGGAGTAACCTCAGCCGATCGCGTAGCGTGGCCTACGGCCTTAGAGTTTCCAGAGGCAACCAGTTGCTTTGGGGACGGCTCAAGGAAGTGCTGAACATAGCCATCTACCGCTTCATACAACACATCTAAATCCTCTGCGTTGCCTCGTAACGTTACCTGTTGTTCTTCTGGCTTGCGGGGGTCATCAAAACGCAACTCAAACCGCAACTTCTTCACCACAGATTGTCCCACCCAGCGGGATAAGGGTGAGCGGTTTGCCCAAATTGATAGGGTACAGGTAGGAGGAGTGTAACGTCGCAGGACTATGTTAGTCATTGGTGATTATTTATTAGTCATTTGTTAATTGTTAATTGTTAATCGTTAATCGTTAATCGTTAATCGTTGATTTCTATAGCATTTCCCAAGAAATCATAAAACCCAATACTGATTTATCATAACACCAAAAAATCCTCTGCTCTCTTTCCTAATGTTCTCTGTTTACTGTTCCTATTCCGTTCTTTAATCAATTTTTTATCAAAAATGCTATAGCGTTTATCATAGCTATGAGGTACACATAATTTTTGACCATTTATGAGTTACCTACTCCCTACTCCCTACTCCCTATTCCCTATTCCCTACTCCCTACTTCCTAAAAACCAGGATTTTGTACCTCACCCAATTGATAAATGCTATATATTTTCCTGGATGCAATCCTTAAGATACTTTACCTAATAAGGCTAACCATAAACGCTGATGACCTTTTGCTCCACTATAGAAGAGTAATTTGATTAATAGTTTAAGAGCCAGTTGCTTTAAACTATCAGTTGACACCTTTTCTTCTTGCACCATCCGTTCTCGGTAAGTGTTATTAAAGTTGTCTAAATAATCTCCCAATAAAGCAGCACGATGAGGTTCACTGTTTTGTTGTGTCATTTGTTCGAGTAAAGCCACCGCACGACGGATTAGTTCTTGATGGTCTTTAGCCAAGTGACAGATGATTAAAACTAGCGATCGCGCTTCCTCCACATCCAGCTTTTTCCGTCCTCCTGAACTTTTGCGCAGGGGATTAGACTGACGCAGACGCCACAATGCTACTCGGTCTGTGATCATTGACTCTAAATTTAATTCAGCAGCAGCTTGCAGCATCTCCTCTGAGCCAATACCTGCTAGAGCTTCTAGACTAAGCAAGACTAAATCTAGCTGGGTTTTGATATTATCGAGATCGATTGAGTCTGCGGCTTGACTCAGAGGCAAATCCTCCCAAGCAGGAGGTGATTTTGGCATCTTGACAGTGGAAACCATAATTTTATTTTACTAAAGCAAATCCGGTTTACCCGTCGCTGTTACAGGTTTGGAAACAGGACTACGAAAGATTAAGGTATGTTTCCTGCTGGTAAAGCTTTGGTTGTCTGTTGAACGCGATCGCGTGGCCTATTGGCCAAGGTTGAAGGTTATCTGGTTGAAGGTTGAAGGTTATCTGGTTGAAGGTTATCTGGTTGAAGGTTATCTGGTTGAATGTTGTCTGGTTGAATGTTGTCTGGTTGAATGTTGTCTGGTTGAATGTTGTCTGGTTGAATGTTGTCTGGTTGAATGTTGAACGCGATCGCGTGGCCTATTGGCCAAGGTTGAATGTTCAAAAATGCATTCTAACCTGCTAACCTGCTAACCTGCTAACCTGCTAACCGGTTAACCTGCTAACCTGCTAACCTGGTAACCTGCTAACCTGCTAACCTACTAACCGGTTAACCTACTAACCTACTAACCTAGTAACCTGCTAACCTGGTAACCTGCTAACCTGCTAACCTAGTAACCTGCTAACCTAGTAACCTGCTAACCTAGTAACCTGCTAACCTAGTAACCTGCTAACCTGCTAACCTGCTAACCTGCTAACCTATTTAAGGTAAGCAACGGTAACACCAGTCCCACCCTCAGATTGTTCGGCTAGCTTAAAACGCTCCACGAGAGGGTGCTGTTCCAAGAAAGCGTGGACACCTTGTCTTAATCGACCAGTTCCTTTGCCATGAATAATCCAGAGTACTCCAAACTCTATCGCCTTAGATATTGCTTGGTCGATGTCAATCTCTGCATTAGCTACCCGACTTCCTCGAATATCAATGGTATTTTTCGAGGTGCGCACAGCCGTTGCTGGCGGCGAGACTGGGGTTGGGGCTGGAGCTGGTTTTGATGTAGTTTTTACCACATTTTCGGGTTTTTGTCCATCCAACGATTCCACATCTGCCAGGGCAATGGTCATTTTCATTAAGCCAAAGCGTACCGTTAGCTCCCCATTATCGGCGGCGCTGATTATCTCGGCTGTCTGATTCAATCGGGGGATGCGAATGCGATCGCCCACTTTGGGACGGAATCCTGGTTTTGGCTTAGGAGGCGGTGCGGCTGGGATTTGACGCTGGGCAATCTCCTTAAGAGCGTTTGTGGCTTTTTGGGCATTTTGAGCGGTTTGGGAGCCTTGCTGCAACTGCCGAATCACTTGGGCAATTTCTTTCTTAGCTTGTGCGATCGCATCTTGCACAGACCGTTCCTGGGAAAGCTTCAATTCCCGTTCCCGCTCCTGCAAAAGTTTTGCCCGTTCAGAGAGTTCCTGATGGAGAGATTCAGCTTGTTGCAGTAACTGATTTGCCTGTTGGGCTTTAGTTTCCTGAGTGCGCCGTTGAGCTTCTAAACCTGCAATTACCTCATTCACATCTTCCGAAGCTCCCCCCAAAAGGGTTTGAGCCTGATCCACCACCGATGGGTTTAACCCTAAGCGTCTAGCAATGCTCAAGGCATTGGAGCGACCGGGAATACCCCACAATAGACGGTAAGTGGGTGACAGGGTTTGGTCATCAAACTCTACCGAGGCATTCTCAAACCGCTCGTCTTGATATTTTAGTGCTTTGAGTTCCCCATAATGCGTAGTCGCAATGGTTAATTGTGTGGTGTTTGCTAGGTATTTCAGTAATGCGATCGCTAAAGCACTACCTTCTGCCGGGTCAGTCCCTGCTCCTACTTCATCTAATAGCACCAGTGACGCACGAGGAGTTGAAGGTTCTTCAAGGTTGGCAGGTTGAATGTTGTCTGGTTGTTCGCGTAGCGTGGCCTTTTGGCCAAGGTTAGCAGGTTGAATGTTATCTGGTTGTTCGCGTAGCGTGGCCTTTTGGCCAAGGTTATCTGGTTGTTCGCGTAGCGTGGCCTTTTGGCCAAGGTTATCTGGTTGTTCGCGTAGCGTGGCCTTTTGGCCAAGGTTATCTGGTTGTTCGCGAAGGACTTTCAACCTACCAACCTGAAACTCTTGAGAACCTCCAACTTTCAACCTGTCAACCTGTAACTCTTCTTTTGGGGTAGTTATCGCCTCAATAATCCGACTAATCCGGCGAATGTGACCCGAGAAAGTGGATAAACTCTGTTCTATAGACTGCTCATCCCCAATATCTGCCAGAATTTGCTCAAACCAAGGCAGTTCTACTGGTTCCCTTGCTGGCACAAATAAACCCGCTTTTGCCATCAGTGCCGCTAAACCAAAGGTTTTCAACGTAACGGTTTTACCGCCAGTATTGGGACCGGTAATAGCAACTACCCGAATATAGGACTGAATCTGGACATCAATCGGAACCACTGATGTGCCTTGTTCATGTTTTTGCTGCCAAACTAGCAGAGGATGGCGCAGTTGCCGTAGAGTAATGCTTTCATTCTGATTGCGGTCAATGAATCTAGGGGGATTGGCTTCTAACCACAGACTATACCTAGCCTTAGCGGTAGCTAAATCCAGGGTAGTTGCTACAACCAGCAACCGTTCCAAGTCTGGCTTAACTGCTGCTACTTGTTGGCTCAAGGCACGACGTACTGCTTCCGCTTCCACTTGTTCTTGCCGCCGCTGGGTCCGCAGTTGATTGCCTAACCCAACAATGGACTTCGGTTCCACGTATAGGGTAGCACCGGTGCTAGAGGTATCGTGAACAATACCAGGAATAGAATCTTTCTGGGGAGCTTTAACCGGGAGTACAAACCGATCAGCCCGTTGAGTAATTAACTGTTGCTGTAATGCCCCCCCTTTACGCTGGACAATCCCCTGGAGGATTTCATAAATTCGGTCTCGCAATGATTTAATCTGAGTCCGAATGCCTGCCAGTTTGGGGGTTGCCCGGTCAGCTACATCCCCCCGGTCATCGATACAACGGTGAATTTCTTGTTCAAGTTCTGGGTAAGTGCGGCTGTCAGCCACCAGTTCCTTCAGAATTGGGACATCCTCTTGGTCTTCAATAAACCGCCGTAGACGCCTCACACCAGCTAAGGTTGTTGCGATCGCTAATAGTTCCTCACCAGACAAAATGCCTTGGAGCTCTGCCCGATCCAGAGATTCACCAATATCTTGGATGCCGTCAAAAGTTAGTCCTGTGTCTAAACTAGTTTCCAGTTGATAGGCTTCTTTAGTCTGGGCTAGCAGGTCTAGGCTTTCCGGTTGAGTTGCTGGGGGGTGGAGATAACGAGCCGCAAAGGCTCCCAGCTTAGTAGCCGCAAACGTAGCCAGGTGTTGGCACAGGCGGGACCATTCCAGTAGTTCTAAGGTTTCAGATTGAATCAAGGCTCAGAGACAAACGCATACCTCAATTGTATTATCCGATAATTCGGTTAGGAGTGGGAAAGTTAAGATTGATCAAATTACCAATAACGTGAGTATTCAGCAATCAGCACTCAGCGGTCAGCTTATTTTCTTCAAAAGCTGTCTCGTTCCCGTAGCTTGGCCTACAGCTAATGGCTGATAGCTAATGGCTGATAGCACCTCAAGCAGCGTGTTCATAGGCTGATAACTGATAGCTTATAGCTGATAGCTTATAGCTGATAGCTTATAGCTGATAGCTTATAGCTGATAGCTTATAGCTGATAACTTATAGCTGATAGCTTATAGCTGATAGCTTATAGCTGATAGCTGATAGCTGATAGCTTACCTAATTAGTAATTGCCCTCTGAAAAAGACACAAAAACCCCAAATTGGGATATGCTGGAAATAGTTGATGTATGCCCTACCAGATTTATCCTAAATTCTCCTTCTTCAGATGGTTTAATCGTATGGTAGGGCTTCCCTAAGGTTTTTAGCTCCAGTACTAGTACTGTAACTTACGTACAAAGTCCTGAGTGGAGCCATTGATTTTATCCACTTCACCCGATTATCTCATCATTCCAGCATTATCAAAAACTACTTGTCGGATAACAGTCTGCTGGTGGTATCCGGTAACGTAGGAGTAGGTTTGTAAGGCAGAGGAATATACTGTACCGATGGACGTCCACCTTGAGGTTGGGGGTACAAATCCATTAGTTTATAGATAGCTTTAGGTAGACCAACCGTGACAGGTAGACCTAGTTCAGAGGCTTCCTCGACTGTAATCGGACAGTCATGGGTGATTTGACCAGTAGTAAGAAAGTCAATAATTCTATCGATGTGTTCTGGGTCAATCTTCTGCTTAGGGATATCGTCTAGCAGTAGCGTTCGCACGAAACGTTGCACCTGCTTAATGGCTTTGCCTGCCAAATCGGCCATCATCAAGGTTTGATCCTCAATACTCTCAAGGGGCTTTTGCTCCACAACTCTGAGAATGCTAGCAGCAGCAGTATTCCCTAATTGAGGGTCAACTGGTCCAAGGACAGCATTGGCATCCATCACAATTTCATCAGAGGCTAGGGCTAACATGGTACCACCACTCATGGCATAGTGGGGTACAAAGACAGTAACTTTAGAAGGATGACGAATTAAAGCTCTAGCAATTTGTTCTGTAGCCAGCACCAATCCCCCAGGAGTATGTAAAATAAGATCAATAGGAACATCTGGTGGAGTTAGACGGATTGCCCTGAGCACTTGTTCAGAATCTTCAATAGATATGTAGCGGGACACAGGGATGCCAAACAAGCTAATAGACTCTTGTCGGTGAATCAGTAAAATTAACCGACTTTTGCGGTTCTCCTCAAATTCTTGCAAAGCTCGAAAACGTCTATACTGCATCTGGCGACGTTGCCACAAGGGCTGCAACGAGGAGATGATTAGAAAAATCCAGAACAGATCAAAAAAGTTAAAGCTAAAGTTCATCGCTTACTTACAGGTATCTAATAGTTGTACCCTTTAGTTTTCCCGTGGGAAGGGATGCTTTATTGCTAATTTTTAGTTTTTTTGGCTTAGTTTTGTGGGCTCATGACTTGCTAGAGAAACCCAGACTGTTTTTAATTCTTCAGCAATTCCTGATCATAGTGTGCCCTATCACCTGTAGTTTAAGCAACGCCAAAACTCCTGTACATTAACTTAAGTGAAGTTTTGTTACAAAAAGCCAACCTTAGTCATAAAAGTTAAGGGTTAACCCTGATTAGTATTTAGTGACTCAATCGAGAGTATATGCCCTTACTAATCAGTTTGGTGATTGCTGCAGTAGCGACTTACCTTTCTCTGAACACTAAAGAAGAAATATTGAAAGTGGCATCATTGTTAGTAGTGATAATTTGCCTGTTGCTAAGCTTTGTTTTTGCCCCACTACTAATTAAAGTGTTGATTGTCGGAGTTTTCCTAGTAATTCCTAAAATCCCCAGGAAATCTTAAGTCTTGTGGCTGAATGCTTAAACCCACATTCCGCAGGTTGGAGAGGAGATTATAAAAACCCCTACAATAACTCGTAGGGGTGTGTGGATGATTTCTATTGATTTATTGGTTGTTACTAGATCGCTGAATCAGGTAATCTAAAATAGTTCCGATTCCCTCACTTAGCAGCACTAGTAGTACCTTGAGACTCAGTTAGTTATGATTTGGTCTAGATCCCAAAAAATCTCAGTTACCCACTAATAGTCAAAATTTTCACCGGGCAAAGCGGGAGTGGTTGTTGGAGGTCGCCGAAACTGGGTTGCCTGTTCGTAAGCATAAGCGAATCCCAGTAAGGTAGGCTCACTGTAAGGCTTACCAAAGAAAGTCAGTCCTAGGGGTAATCCCTGCTGAGTAAAGCCCATTGCCACAGAAATGCCGGGAAAACCAGAAACGTTGGCTAAGTACCCTGGTATGTAGGGGTCACTTGAGGCACATTGATAGGTTGGATCCTCGACATTATAGAGCGGACCGGCAGGACAAGTCATGGTGGGCCAAATAATCGCGTCGAGATTTTGGGCACTCATAATCGATAAAATCTCCTGGCGAACCCTAGGAAACTCGAAATGGAGAATATAAAGATATTCGGGATCAGCCAGTTCTGGATGCTTTAGAGATTCTTCAAACCCTCTGACGCGACCGGGATTGAGAGCCTGTTCAGAATTGAGTAATGGGTTAGATAAGCTCATCGAATACATTTCCCTCAGGGTGTCAGGGAATGGAAGCTGGAGGTTTTTGAGGTAACTATCGATCTGGGGTTCAAACTCAGCCTCTGTTACCGGTGCCATGAAAGGCCAGAGGTTTTCCAATTTGGGAGAGAAATCCACCGACTCAACTGTTGCACCTAATTCCCTCAGCTTAGCAACTGCTGCATCAGTTGCAGCATCTACCTCAGGGTTCCCACCCCGAAAATCAATCGCCACCCCAATTCTTGCCCCTTTTAGGGCTTGTTTATTGAGAAACTGGGTGTAGTCCTTATATGTTTTCCCTTCACTGTCCAGGGTACGGTAATCATTGGGATCAACCCCTGCCATTACACCCAAAGCGATCGCTGCATCTGTCACGGTTCGAGCTATAGGGCCCGCACTATCAAAGGAGAGGGTTAGGGGGATAATACCATCTCGACTAACCAGTCCCTGAGTAGGTTTGATACCGACAAGACCTGCTACTGCTGCAGGGCCACGAATTGAGCCTGAAGTATCGCTTCCGGTGGCTAAAACAGCAAAATTTGCCGCAATTACAGCCCCACTGCCTCCACTCGAACCCGAAGGATCACGAGTTAATTTGTAGGGATTGCGTGTCAGTCCCCCAAGGGAACTGTAACCTAGCCTACCATAGGATTCAGCAAATTCACTCATATTTGCTTTACCAAGAATAATGGCTCCTGCCTCTCGCAACTTCTTAACAGTAAAAGCATCATCGGGGGGTAAGGAACCTTCCAGCAGCACCGATCCTCCTGTTGTGGGTAAATCGGTAGTGTCATAGTTATCTTTCAGAATGATGGGGATGCCATGTAAAGGACTTCGCGGTCCTTTCTGCTGGCGTTCTTGGTCTAACGCCCTTGCTTCTTTAAGGGCATTGTTATTGATAGAAATTAGCCCATTAATTTTCGGACCTTGATCGTCATAGGCTTCAATACGATTGAGATAAAGTTGCACTAATTGTTCGGAAGTGAGTGCATTATTCTCAAAAGCTTGGTTAATCTCTGCGATTGTTGCTTCCCTGAGACGAAAGGTCTCAGCGACTGCCTCTGAGGGAAAAGTACTCAGACCTAACATGAAAAGATAAGTCAGCCCTTGTTTAGCTATTTGCCACCAGGTCAGTTTTTGTTTCATATCTAAATTGAAATTGCCGCATCAAGAATCTTACTGATTGAACTAAGAGGATGTTTGAAAAGTGATCAGAGGTCAAACTTTAGGCCAAGCGGCGACCCATGATCCGTATCATTGCCAGATAAATGAATGTCTCTGATGTTTCAGCCCATAACTCATAAGTCTCTGACCAATCGACGGCATCCCATCAGCCAAGCAAAAGTGCCCTCGACTACCCAACGCTTTTTAAGCAGGACGAAGCCTTTGGTCTGTTGGGGTCGAAGTACGAATTGTACCATCCAACCGCAGAAATCCATGACCCACATGATCAAAGGCTCACAACTATTGCCTCCATCAACCCAAATCAGATACAACCGCGAGACCGCCTTGCCCATCTGTTTGACTTTGTCGAGCACTCGTTGACCCCCAAATCGTTCCGTCCTATAGCAGTCGAAGCAAAGAATAGGACATACTAGTAATCAAGTCAAGCTTTATTAATTAATTAATAAAAAAACAGTTCCTTACAGTTACGATTTAAGAACAAAAGTCATGAGTGCTATTGATGATGGCATGGGAAAAACTAAAGCTAGTTGTCTCTTGGAAATTAGCCGAAATACAATTATCTGCTTAAAAAATAGAAAGTAAACAGCAAATTCTAGGCAAAAAGAGGGTTATAAAAATAGATAAAAACCGAAACTTATTGATTTTTATTATTTTATTAAAATTCTATTAAATCAGGGTAGCTAACTTAAAATAAAATTGCAATAATATTGCAATAATGTGGTAAAAGTTAATTATTAATATCACTACAAATAAAGCATAAAAAATCAGTTTTATCCGAAAAAAAAAACTTACGGCTATCGAGAAAATAATGAATAAAAAAGGCAAGATTTTCTAGATAAAATTTCTAAGAGGTTGTCTGAGAAGTCTCATTTGCTACATCCAAGCCCCCGTTGGTCCCCCAATTCTGGGGGACTTTTACAAGCAAATGGACTCTTGTTCCCCCCAAAGTTGGGGGGTTAGGGGGGCAAAATT
>NZ_JAAHHM010000176.1:0-11291 GCF_010692445.1 Moorena sp. SIO3E8
TAATACCATAAAGTTCCTGAGTCAGGCTGTGTCCTTAGCAGTCAGGCAGCGTTCTCACGAATTGTCTCTGATTCCGCTTTTGAAGTGAGTGGGGTGACTTTGTCAATCTCTACACCTGAATGCTTACCTTCTGTTCTTGCACTTGCTCCTAGCGATGCTCAGGTTAACAAGGCTAAATCGGAGCTGTTGGCTGCCTTTGAAATATTAGTTTTAATAGGCAAAGCCTTTACACAAGCCCAATCTAAACGGCAGCAGATTGGCCGAGAAATTTACAATCAGCAACGTCAACAAAATCTGATCAACGATCAAATCGAGCGTCTGGAAAGTCTTAATACTGACCTGCACCCAGAAGACATTGAAGATTTGGAAAAATCAAAAATTGACCTGATCGGATTGACGGGTAGCCTGAGCTTGGTACGTTCTCAGACCTTGGCTCTCTTTTCTAAAGCTTTCACTGAGAAAGACCAGGTTTTGCGATATACCTATCTACAGTCTCCGACACCTATCTCTTCTTTCGACACGTTGGGAATTACAAATGCGTTGATGAAGCAAGAAGGAAAAAGTATTAGTGCAGAAGAAGCTTTGCGTCAAACCCAACCTTCGCGTACTATACCGATCGAAATTCCGGTTGAAATTCCAACTAGTGATTTGGTTAATGGTGGGGTTTGTCAGTTTCAATTGTCATCAGACCGCGGTGAATTTTCCCAGTATGTAAATTTGAGGATTTACTCAGTAGTTGCCAAGATAGAGGGTGTAAAATCGACGGATAGCGGTGAATATCTACTAAAATTGGCTTATCAAGGGAGGCCTTTCTATGACAGAGGGCTAGAGTACGAATCCCTGACCTTCAACACGCTGCACCGGGAACGCACCTATGAATACAAAGTAGAAGGCAATGAGCCTCAATTTACAGATGAAGGTGACAGTTGGTCTAACAATGTGAATCCAATTACGCCATTTTCCACCTGGGAAATCTCTCTTCCTAAGAAACCAACTAACGCTGGGTTAAAATTTACAGGACTAATCGCAAAAGTTACCCTGACTTTTGTTGTTGATGTGCGTATTAACGATAGCTTGGCTAGTGAGTTTTCGCCGGTTTTCCGTGCTTTGGCAATGGAATCGAGACCATCTGCTGATCAGCTTGTTAGCAAAATGTCCGGCAAGTCGATTCTCAAGGGGTGGGATGTTGTATTTAATATGAGTGTAGACCAGATTAATCGGGTATTGGAATTGCAGTACGAGGAATTGAAGGAAAATACAGACTATGGTGTAAAAATTAACACTGATGATGAAGCGGAATTTATACCGACGGCTACTGAACCAGACTTTATTGAGATTTGGGTGTCTATTAAAAAATATTTTGATGTTGAATATGGTTACCCCAAATTGGCTTTCTTGGCAGGTTCAGAAGATAAAACCAAGCTGGAAATGTTAATGAGTGGTACTCTACACCAGATACAGCGCAAGGAAAGTTCTAACCCAGATGATCAGTCCAGACTACAAGAGGAAGCTGACTACTATCATGTAGAACTTAAGGAAGGTACTAACGATGATGGTCAACATATCTGGTATTTTGAGCGTTCTTTAGACCCAGTTGATATAGGAGATCAAGCTACTCTGACAGCTTTGATTGAGATTAGTCAGGTTCAAGGGCTAGTAGAAGGTGACGGTGATATCCTCAGCGTGGTTCTGGATATGGCTAAGGGAATCTTCGAGGCTAAGGATATGGAGCTAGATGGTATAGATTGGGATGACGAGGACCAGGTAAGCTTTAGTAATGCTGTGCAAGCTTATTTCGTGAATAATCCAGTTAAGTTCACTATCAATTCCCTTGACCTAACCGACATTGCGACCTTGAAGGATCTAAAACCCAACGAGTTTAAATTCAAAGCCGTAAAAGAAAAGGAAATATTGCAATTGTATATACAAACAAATGACAGAAAGGTCAATGAATTAGAGACATCCCTTCTTCTTAGTGAGCATCCGATACCAGAAGGCTCAGAATGCAGTCTCATGATTAACAGTCGCATTTTCTTTGGCAGCGTACTGCCACAAAGTCTGGTGACGAGCAGCGGATGGAAACTTAAAGGGGACGATCCTCAAGATATTGACTCTGCGTGGTCTGCAACATTTACCCAGGTTAGTGTAGAGGGAAATGTTGATTTGAGCGATCTAAATCATTCAGCTCCAAGTGCAAATCCTGACCAAACAATATATGTAAGGTACTATCCTACTGATGGTAATCCAGTCAAATGGAGTTTAGAGGGAATGGCAATTAATCCCCAAGCAAATGGCCAAATTAAATTGGTTTACGATGATACTCAAAGCTTTTTGTATACAGAACATACGGAGATTACAACTTGTCTGTTTAGTTGTCATACTGATAAATTTGATAGTGAATTGAGTACAAATATTGAGTTGGATATTCAATCTGATATACCAGTTGAAATTGTTGGTTCGGATAGGGAACAAGAAATTAAGATTGAGATGACTGACGAGATCGTTACTGTTTCTGCACGTACAGAAGGTGGTGGTCCTTGTGGCTGTGATGATTTGGATGCGGAAGTGAATCGACGATTAAAAGATGAACTGCCTCGACAGATTACATCTAACTTAAGTGGTATGAAGTTTAATAGTGTATCTGTTTTTGCGTTGAAGAATCTTTTGTTCCCTTCTGAAAACTACATTAATTTAGAAAAAGTCTATGTGCCAGGTGATCTACTCATCCTGGGTAATTTTCTAATAGAGGAGTCCTAGTTCTAGGTACTGTCAATAGGGAGCAGGTCGGGAGCAGGTCAATTTTGTAAGAACACTTGAACTACAAACCCTTGAACTATAATGTTATCTGGGCGTCAGTAGCAGTTATCAGTCATTTTAGTACATTTGTTCGGCGAATTTGACATGCTCCCGTTCTATCTGGAGTTTAGACTATGACAAAATAGCCCAGTCTTCTTTTTGGGCTGAGAGTTTAGTCATAAGTTCAGAGTAACTGAGGTTTCCCTTGACTGCGATTGCCTACCGCACCAGCTTCCGCTGATCGCTAATCGTGGCCAACGCGAGCACCTTACCAGAAATGCGTACGCTAAAAAAGAGGCGTTGCTGAATAATAGAATGGTTAAGCAAAAGGCGTTGCTGAATAATAGAATGGTTAAGCAAAAATTGAAATTTTATTAAAGTTTAAATAATAAATAATAAGCCTGATTGATAACTTCAACATCTCTTCAGATTTAGACTAACACAGAGTTCGTCGATGTAGCCTAGCCAAATAGTGTCTCAATTTCGTATTTTCACTCTCTATGTCTTGATGCAGCGCGGTCATATAATTTTTTTTTGTGAAATGGTCAATGTCATCAATAAATATTTGATAAACAACATATTTATCAGTGACATACCAAAAGCTATGCCAGCCTTTTACGATTTTCCAAAGCTTTTTAAAGGTGCGCTTTCCGTAGGCGAATTAGATTCGCCACGGGTCGCACCTAAAAGTTTCAGCACTACGGTCACCAATTATAAAGTTTAAAATCCCGGGATACTTCTTGTCAGCTGCCGTCCACACCCAAATTTTGTTTTTTTTTACAAAGGTGCGTTTTCCGTAGGCGAATTAGATTCGCCACGGGTCGCACCTAAAGGTTTGTAGCTCATCTATTTGAGTTATTTCAGGAATTTCTGAGCGTGAAACATACATCTTCTAAGCGTGAACTAATTTTTTTTACCCAACCTATTATGGTGGTATGGGTAACACCAGTCACTCTTTCTATTCCTCTAAAACCCATGCCATTGTCTTGATGCAGTCGCTTATGGGGGAAACCCTCAAGACCGCGCTGCATCGCTTAGATACATTTTTATGCAGAGCAATTTAGTTTTTTCATCATAGGCGTTGTTGAATTAAGGAATGAATGCGCGATCATCCCCCTGTTACCATCATCCTACTGGGCAAATTGCTAAGATTTGCGCGATCATATCAGTGTTTTCGGTGTGAGTAGTTAACTATCTAACCAATGCCCAAACTGACTTGGAGCTTGCCCCATGTAACTCCAGCTGCGATCGCTGCAGCCTTTCTACTAACTCCCAATGGTCTAGCCAATGAATCTCAACCAAAGTCTACAACAGCCCAGGAATTATCCGTAGCAGTAGAGTTACTTCCCCCCATCTCTGTGGGAGTGATGGAGCAGGTGACACCTGTTGAGCAGTTGTTCCCAGGATCACCAATAACGGAATTACCAACAACTACACAAGAGTTTGAGAATGAACTAACTCCCCATATCGAACCCAATATCGAACAGACAAATGACCCGATGGCTCAGGTGACATCAGTATCCCAGTTATCGGATGTGCAGCCCACAGATTGGGCATTCCAAGCCTTACAATCTATCGTAGAGCGGTATGGTTGCATGGCAGGATATCCTGACAGTAGCTATCGTGGCAATCGTCCCCTCAACCGTTATGAATTTGCTGCTGCTCTCAATACCTGTTTCGATCAGCTCAGTAAGGTGATTGCTGCTCCCGATTTGGCATCGTCCTACTTTAAAGAGGATCTAGAAGCAATCAAGGGTTTGCAAGGAGAGTTTACCCTCGAACTAGCTCGACTCCGTGGTAACCTCGATGCTGTCACCGCTCGTACTGCTGAAGTAGAAATTACTGAGTTTTCCACCACGACTAAGCTCAATGGCGAAGTAGACTTTATCCTAATTGACTACTTCAGTGATAACAAAGCTGCCCCTTGTTGCAGTGACCCAACTCAAGACGATAGTCTCACCACTACATTCACAGGTCTTGCCTTATTATCCTTTGATACCAGTTTCACCGGTAAAGACCTGTTACGCACTAGAATCGATACCTCCGATGTGCCTGAATTTAATAACCCCCTTGATGGCACAGACATGACCCTCTATGACTTTGAGACAGATACTGACCAGGAGTTTGTCATAACCGAACTATATTACCGATTCCCGATTAGCGATCGCATTCAAGCTCATATTGCAGCAGCCGGTCTGTCAGCCGATGAGATTACAGACCCCCTCAATCCCGTCTCAGCCCTCTCCCGTTTTGGAGTACATAACCCCCTTTATCGCCTAGCTGAAGGTGGTGGCGCTGCTATTCGTTATCAATTTAATGACTCAATTAGAATCAGTGTAGCTTATTTAGGTAGTGCCGCTAGTATCTCTAATCCCACCGAAGGTAATGGGTTATTTAATGGTCAATTTGGTGCTTTCACTCAGCTAACCTTAACACCAAATCAGCGTTTAGGGATTGGATTGAATTATGTCCATTACTATTCTCCTGAACCCAACTCAGGGATTGATGTCACTGGCAGTACTGGCAGTCAATTTTCCCAAGCACCCTTTGGTGATCAAACCGCTACCTCTGCTAATGGGTTTGGCTTACAAGGGAGATATCGACTTAGTCCTGGTTTTGCCCTTGGGGGTTGGCTCAGTTATATCAATGCCAACGCTGAATCCTCTCCTCGCCAAAGTGGTTTGGATGGCTCAAAGGGGGCTAAAGCTGATATCTGGACTTGGGCGATAACCATGGCATTTCCCGATTTAGGCAAAGAAGGCAATGAATTAGGTTTCGTGTTTGGAATGCCCCCTAGACTAGCTGAAAATGATATTAACAGTCGTCAAGATTTGGATGTATCTTACCACTTAGAAACCTTTTATCGCTACCAAATTAATGACAATATCTCCATCACTCCCGGTCTATTTGTAATTATATCTCCAGAACACAACAGTAAAAATAATAGTATCGTAGTGCCAATGGTTAAAACTAAATTTATTTTTTGATTTGTTGGTTGATTTGCTAATATAGCAATCATAAATACAGCGTTTTTAATAACTATAAGGTACACAGGATTTTTTCCCGATTCCCGATTCCCTGTTGCCGATTCCCTGTTGCCGATTCCCGATTCCCTGTTGCCGATTCCCGATTCCCGATTCCCTACTCCCTACTCCCTACTCCCTACTCCCTACTCCCTACTCCCTAAATACGTTCACGGCAAAGCACATTAAGCATGATCAGACTCAGGCTGTGTACTATATATAGAGGAAGATTCAAAAACAGGCTGCGTGGAAATTACATTTTTAGGAACTAGCTCCGGAGTCCCAACGCGATCGCGCAATGTGTCCAGTGTAGCGCTGCGTTTACCTCAGCGTGCAGAAGTCTGGCTGTTTGACTGTGGCGAAGGTACTCAGCATCAACTTTTGCGGAGTGACCTGAAAACCAGCCAGATCAGACGAATGTTCATTACCCACCTCCATGGCGACCATATTTTTGGTATCCCAGGTCTGTTGGCAAGCTGTGGCTTAGCGGGAAACATCGACAGGGTTGATATTTATGGACCACCGGGTTTAGATAGTTATCTCCAAGCTTGCCTAAAATACTCTCGCACCCATTTGGCATTCCCCTTTAAGGTTCACACGATCAAACCTGGTTTACTCTACGAAGACCAGGAATTTACCGTTAGCTGTCTACCCCTGGAGCATCGTGTGCCAGCCTTTGGCTACCGAGTGTGTGAAAAAGACCGACCGGGCAGGTTTAATGTGGAAAAAGCGATCGCATTAGGAATTCCCTCTGGTCCCCTTTACGGTAAACTCAAACGGGGAGAAACGATTACCCTACCTAATGGGCGTGAGATTAAGGGCATTGAATTGTGTGGAGCACCCGAAACTGGTCGTAAAGTAGTTTATTGCACCGATACTATCTTCTGTGAGCAGGCTATGGAACTGGCAAAGGATGGGGATGTTTTGATTCACGAAGCCACTTTTGCCCATCAAGACGCTCAGATGGCTATTGAGCGCTTACATTCTACGTCTACCATGGCAGCTCAAGTTGCCCTTGGTGCAGGGGTCAAACAGCTAATTATGACCCATTTCAGTCCTCGTTATGCTCCAGGAAACCCCCTGAGGTTAGATGATTTGCTTCAAGAAGCACGGGCAATTTTCCCAAATACCATCTTAGCCTATGATTTCTTCACCTATGAGGTGCCTAGACGACGTTCAGAAGAAAAACAAGTGGTTTGTTGAATCTTGAGTGTTGAGTTGAATCTTGAGTGTTGAGTTGAATCTTGAGTGTTGAGTTGAATCTTGAGTGTTGATTGTTAACCTTCTAACTTTCAACCTTGGCCTTTCGGCCACGCTACGCGAACAACCTTGGCCTTTGGCCACGCTACGCGAACAACCTCCTAACTTTCAACCTCCTAACCTCCTAACCTTCATACCTTCAATTACATTCCTCCACCTGAGAAACACGTCGGATATTTAACACATCGCTCATGTGTTGGATTTTGGCAAAGCTGCGGTTGAGTTGTTGGTGATCGAGAATATCAATGCACAGGTCAATTAGAGCTGGTTTGCCATACTGAGTTTTGACTTGAGCTTTACGGACATTAATGTTTTGGTCACTTAAGCGAGACAGAATGTCTTTGAAGACACCAACCCGGTCAATGACTTCAATTTGCACATTCACCGGGTAGGTTTGGGGACGCCCATCATCGATATCAGTGGGATTCCAGCTGACCGGTACTAGTCTTTCTCCTAAAACATTTTCCACATTCACACATCCTTGGCGATGAATGGAAATACCCTTAGTGCGAGTGACCACCCCAATGATAGATTCTCCTGGTAAGGGGTTACAACATGCAGCAAGGCGATACAGTAATCCTTCTACACCAGCAATAGGATGTTTCTTACTAGGAAGTTGGGATTGGGGATGAATAGGGGTAGAGCTAGAATACTCTTGGATAACTTCACTTTCTCCTGGCTCATTGTCTAAACCAGCGTGTAGTTCTTCCCGTAGTCGTTTCACTACAAAGTTGAGCGTCACTGCACCGTGACCCAAACCAGCCAGTAAATCCTCTACTTTGTGGTAGTTACAGCGCTCCGCCACAATTTGCATTGGTGCTGATTTGAGCAAGGCTTCAAATCCTTTTTTCCCAAGTTCCTTCTCTAAGAGTTCCCGACCCCGAGCCACATTTTCTTCCCGATGCGATCGCTTAAACCATTGCCGAATACGATTTCTGGCACTGGCTGTTACCACAAAGTTGAGCCAATCTAGACTAGGGTGAGCGTTTTTGGTGGTGATAATTTCTACAATATCCCCATTCTTTAGAGGACAATCGAGTACCCGCCACTCACCATTAACTCGTACACCAGCACAATGGTTTCCCACCTCGGTATGAATCCGATAGGCGAAGTCTACGGCGGTTGCTCCCCGACTCAAAGCGACTACGTCACCATCTGGTGTAAATACATAGACATCTTCATCAAATAAGTTATCTTTGATGTTTTCCATGTATTCCTGAGCATCTTTCAGGTCTTTCTGCCATTCCAATAACTGCCGCAGCCAAGTCAGCTTTTCATCATCAGCCGTGAATTTGGTAGTATTAGAGCCACCGGTTTCCTTATACTTCCAGTGAGCAGCAATACCCCATTCCGCCACATGGTGCATTTCCAGGGTGCGAATTTGGACTTCGATCGGGCGACCATTAAACCCAATCACTCCGGTATGGAGGGATTGATAGCGATTGGGTTTGGGTAAACCAATATAATCTTTAAACCGACCTGGAATTGGTCTGAACAGATCATGAACAACGGCTAAGGCTCGGTAGCATTCCTCTTTGCTTTCCACAATCACCCGCATGGCAGCAATATCATAGATTTCATGAAACCCCTTGTTCTGGCGCTGCATTTTCTGATATATTCCATAAAGGTGCTTGGGGCGACTACTAATATCAACGCAATGAACACCGGTTTTATGAATCCGCTCTCGCAAAAGTTCTGAGACTTCCTTCAGGCGCTGTTCCCGGTCTGAGCGTCTTTCTGATACCAATGACTGAATTTCCCGATAAGCATTTGTTTCGAGATACTTAAAGGCTAAATCTTCTAGTTCCCACTTAAAGCGACCAATTCCTAACCGATTGGCTAGGGGGGCAAAGATATCTCGGGTTTCTTGGGCAATCTGAACCTGTTTTTCTGGCTTCAAGTATTCCAAGGTCCGCATATTATGTAATCGATCTGCCAGTTTGACAACGATTACCCTGATATCTGCTGCCATGGCGAGGAACATCCGGCGGAAGTTCTCCGCTTGACGCTCAGTTTTACTGGAGAAGTTGAATTTAGATAGTTTGGTTACCCCTTCTACTAAATTTCGTACCTCCACTCCGAACCGGGATTCTATTTCTTCTGGAGTAATTTCCGTATCTTCAACTACATCATGCAGGAATCCAGCCGCTATCATAGTAGAGTTGCCGCCCAAATCCCTTAATAGATCAGCCACTGCAATCGGATGGGCAATGTAAGGCTCTCCAGATTTGCGGTACTGACCTTCATGGAGTTGGTAAGCAAATTTAAATGCCTCAGCGATTAACAAAGTATGATCACCGACTGGTTCCTCTGCCGCTGATGAAGCGGCTTTTAAGCAATATTGCAGCCAGTCAGGAATCTCAACGTTAAAATTCAGAATAGAGTAGGTGGCGATCGCGTCCATAATTATTTGCCCCTCAGAGAAAAAATAGATACCGGAGTCTAGCAAAACCGAAGTCTAGCAAAATGAGTGCTGACTCAGAAGAGTGGCAAGCCTATCCATGCAGCCAAACCCTTCTGAGTAAGCAATCACTGTAAGTAAAGCTTCCTCTCACCCTCCTTTTTCGTCAAGCCAGAATGCTGTCCGGATCCTCAAGTTTAAAGAGATGGAAGCTTGCTTCAATATTTAAGAGGCAGAGCCAAATTGTTGGTTTGGTAACTACCCTGTCTTTAAAAAGAAAAAATTCTTTACATTTATAATTTTACGCTAACTGGGCTCACAATGTTATTTCAATCACATAATCAAGCATTACGGGAATTCCAACAAGCCCTAGAACAAATGTACTACCAGGTTGACCCTGATGATGTGGCCCGATCAGCAATTCAGGAGCAGTTTCAAGCACTAAAGCAGCTGTTCACCAGTCAGATCGCTAGTATTAGTGTCGAAGACATACCTCTGGATTATGTCTCTCGATGGCAGTCCCTAAAAACCGAAATTCACAAACAGATCCGATTATTGGAAAATGACCTGATGCTTCTGCAGGCATCCCGAACTCCTGAGAAAGCCAAATTAAGGCAGAAGGGAGTATGCGATCGCATTGGGACCCTGATTCAGTACTGCCAAGGGTGGCTGCAACAATCTCAGGAACAACCATAATACGGGTGCATCTGATATTTGTAAATCTATAACTATCCCTCTTCTGTCACTCTCCGAGAAGTAAAATAAGAGAATAAACAGATTGGGTAGCTCAAAAGTAGATAGGGCAATGGATGTAGAGTTACAGATTCTCAAACATAGTGCCAGAGATGCACAACCAACAGTTTCGGTTATTGATCAATATTGTGAGGCTTATAAAGACCTGTTTTCAGAAGTAAGAAGTTATGAATGTTTAAAATATTTACATTTAGGAATAATCTCACCGATAAAGAGAAAGTCGCTACCAGAAATAGCTAAGGTAGTAGGTATAAAATCGGCTCAGTCACTCCATCATTTTCTAGCCAATTATCCTTGGTCAGCGACTGAATTAAAATCCCGAAGATTAAGTCGGATGCTCAAAGCATTAAACTCCGAAAAAATCACGGTAATAATTGATGAAACCGGGGATAGAAAGAAAGGAAAAAAAACGGACTATGTAGCACGGCAATATCTAGGAAGTATCGGAAAAGTAGATAATGGGATAGTGTCAGTTAATGCTCAGGTCGTGTATCAAAATCTAACATTTCCATTGGTAGGCAAAATCTTCAAACCAAGAGGAACATTAAAATGGGAAGATAAGTACAAAACTAAAATAGAGTTAGCCTCATAAATCCTAGAAGAATTAGTAGAAGAAGGATTAAATATAGAACGAGTATTAGCGGATAGTCTCTATGGTGAAAGTAGCCAGTTTATTAGAACATTAGAGAAAAATAAATTGTCTTATGTAGTAGCAATTAGGAGTAATCATGGAGTCTGGATGCCAAGTTCACAGAGGGTTAGAGCGAATAAGTGGTGTAAATTTACCATAACATTTAGTAATCAAAAATCAGAAACTAGATACATTAGAGAAATAGTATATGGAAAAAAGAGAGCCATAACTTACTGGGAAATAACCACAGACCCAAAAACTATGCCAGAGAATGGAACATCTTTTGTGATGACTAATTTGGTAAGCATTCAGGTGTAGAGATTGACAAAGTCACCCCACTCACTTCAAAAGCGGAATCAGAGACAATTCGTGAGAACGCTGCCTGACTGCTAAGGACACAGCCTGACTCAGGAACTTTATGGTATTA